>DYOH01000135.1 GCA_020720625.1 Acetofilamentum sp.
GGTTTTAGCCGTGGTATTGGTATTAACAATTCTGGTAAATTTCTGCCCTTTATATTTACCCTTTGGTTTAAGTACCTGCAAGCGCAATCGCGAAACAAAATAGTTTTGCATTACTCAAACGGTTATTTCAGCGAAATGGCCGTTGGATAGTTTTTTTCACAACAACAAAAGGCATTTTGCCCGAATCAAAAAAACCGACCCATTGCAAAGTTTCGGCTCCCCAATGCCGAAGAATTTTAGACGAAGTATCTTTTTATTGATTTAAAAGCGGTTTAGTATCCCATTAAAAGCTGCCTATCAAAGCATAAAAAAAAGGCATCTGCCAATTTTCTCCACAGTAAAATATCACTTTTTTGCGAAATTGATTGATTATTTGAGATATTTATTGCTATTTTGTAATCAATTCAGCTTTTATGGCAGAAACGAAGACACAAGAAACACCTGCACCTATCCTACAAAAACCTGTAAAGAAAAGGCATCCATTGGTTCGCTTGTTTTTTACGGTGGGCTTTGTATTTATTATTGCCGAGGTAATATTATTGTTTTTTGCCACACCAATGCTTCGTCAAGCTTTGAGCAATATGATAGAAACAAGGTCGGAAGGATTGTATAGCATCACCTTCGATAGCCTGAGCGTGGATTTGGGTGCACGGGGGTTTATCTTCTTTGGTCTCGAACTCAAACCCGATACCTTTGTATATAATCAATTGAAACAAGATAATAAAGTAAAGAGAGCGCTCTACGAATTTCATTTTAAAAGTTTTAAAGTAAGTAATCTAAAGCTTTGGCGGCTTTACAAAAATCACCAGCTCGATTTAAATCAGCTAGTGATAGACGAACCCGATATAATTCTGGTAGGATTGCCTTTTGGAGCAAAGGATGATGAAAAGAAATATCAGGCAGTACAAAAAGACCTCTACCCTGCCCTACTCGATGCTTTACAATATATTAAAGCACGCAAAATAAAAATACTAAACGGTAGTTTTAACTTTTGGATAAGCGATGGTGCCGAGGAAGAAACATCTGTAGCCGAAAACCTAAGTTTCGAACTCAATAATTTTTATCTCGATGCCAAAACATTTATTGCCGGCAACAATTTGTTTTATGCCGAACGAACGCTTATTCAAGTGCAGGATTACAGTTTAAAACTCAAAGACCATATTCACACAGTAAAAGCACGCGAAATAGTTATCGACACCAAATTAAAACAATTAAGAGCTTACCAAATACAGCTTTACCCGGGCCAATTGTCGGATGTGCAAATGATAAGTAACGAGATACCCTATGTAGATATTGAGTTGCCAATGTTAAGCATAAACGGACTCGACATAAATAAAACCATCAATACCAAAGAAATAGATATAAGGGATTTACAACTGAGAGAACCTTCGATTTACATATTCTCCGAAAAAAACGACAGCGCCGGCACCAAAATAAACTACAACCTTAACTTTTATCCGCTTATCGATGGAATGCTGCAAAGTATCAAAATACAAAATTTTATACTCGAAAAAGCCCGGCTAATTGTTCGCCCTATAAAAATGAACATTGAACTTCTTAAGCTACCATCGATCAATGTAAAACTTAAAGACTTTTTGCTCGACAAAAAATCTTACCAAAAACTAAACAGAACTTTCGGAGCCAAAGAAATAGAAGTAGATGCCAATCACCTGCAATTGGTATTGGCCGATAACAAACATCTGCTAAAACTCGACAGTATCTATTTTTCGACGCTTTCGCAAACACTTCGATTAAATAAGCTAAGTATTACTAACCGATTTTCTTACAGTAAAACAAAACTCAATATTCAGGTACCCGAACTAAATATCAGCAAAATAAATATATTGCAACTGATACACAAAAAATTGCTGCCAATGGGCAAACTCTCGCTAAAAAAAGCCTCATTCGAAATATTTACAGAAGACAATAGCAGTTCAAAAAAACTAAAACAAAACACCGAGTGGAAACAAATATTGTTCTTCTACCTGCAAAACCTAAAAATAGACGAGCTTAGTTTATCCGACATAGAATTTGATATCTCACAAAAAACAGAAAATGATACCAATAGGTTACATTCTCACTTAAATATGCAGGTATATAATCTGAATATCAATCCACAATTGATAAAACAACCCGACAAATTCTTTTACTCCGACTCGCTGCATCTGCTGCTAAATCAGTTTAGTATAAAATTGAACAGCGAAATAAAATTCGATACCCTTTTAGCTTCCTCTGCCGATTCTATGTTTGAGCTTAGTGGATTTGAATTTATCCCATTAAAACAAAATCAGAACAAAAATTTATATTTCAAATTGCCCAAATTAATCGTATACAATGCAAATTTCAATAAATCGCTGTTTCATCGTCATTTGTTTTTAGATTCTATTGTGCTTATCGAACCCCAAATAGCATTTACCCAAAAAGCAATAGAAACCCGCAAAGATAGCACCTTTAGACACAATAAACCAGAGAGAAAGCAGAGACGTGTTCAGAAATTTAGCGGCACAAACGACAGCCTGATCATGCGCGATTTGCCTTTTCTAAAAGAATTAAGTGTTTGGATTGACTCCGCCACCATTCGCTCTATCCATGTGCTCAAAGGTGATTTGAATATCAGCATACAAAAAAAAGAAAACAAATCGCCTATTTCTTTTCGAAATAGTATTTCTGTGGCGCTCAATAATTTTCATTTTAACATGAATATGAATGTAGATTCGGCACGTCAAAGCTCTAGGATTATGTTTTCCGATAAGTTTACGGTAGATTTGTATAATTACCGTCTCCAATTGCCCGATGGAATACACATATTGCATATAGATACATTAAGCGCAGAAACACATCTGAACAAACTCTACCTAAAAAATATCAGTATCACCAAAGCAAAACAAAAAAAAGAGAACGAGGCAATAAAAAAATGGAACGAAATAAGTTTTCCAATGATGCAATTTAGGAATATCAATTTCCACGACTTTTTGATGGAGAAGAAATTGATGGCAGATACATTAATTATACACTCAGGACAAATAAAGCTCTATAATACCAAAGACCCATCGGAAAAAATACTAGCCCAAAGAATACCATGGGAAAAAATGAAATTGCCACCAAATATACATAAGGTGAACATCAAAACCATCATGCTTGACAGCAGTACTTTTTTGATAAAGCAAAGCCCTGCATCACCTGCATCGCTTAAGGCTATAGTGTATGGACAAATAAATTCGTTTAAAATGGATAGTTTATGGAGCAGGCAAACTTCATTTCAGGTTCCGGCAAGCGATGTAGCAATGGAATTTAAAGACTTTAGGTTTAATTTTCCGGATTCTGTTCAGCATCTAACCATCGACCAAATAAAATATTCGGCGGCAGAACAAACTTTAAACATAGAAAACCTGCTGCTAACATACGATATTGATTGCAGCGAAGAAAGCTATATGCGACAACAAAAACATCCATCGCTATTATTCCTGGAAATACCTCGCTTTACAGCCCATGGATTAGATATAAACAAACTACTTCAGCGAGAATTAATAATACAATCGGCAGAAATCAGTTATCCGGGTATACATGCCTTTTCTTTGCAAGACAGCGCACTTACAGATATTTCGAAAAACAATTGGTATAAAAAAATTGTACCATTTTTTGATAAAGTGTTAGTAAACGATTTAGATTTTTATGGTGCCGAATTAAATACCCGACAAATATTTTACCACGACAGTTTAAAAAATCTGCAACTCTTTCTTTCGGGCACCCTTTATGAGTTTTTAATAGACAGTAATCACCAAATCAAAATTCCGAAAGACTTCTACAAAGAAAAAGCCAATGTAAGTATTCACGATTTTCAACTTGCAACAAAAGATAGTATTTATGCACTGAAAATAAAAACAATAAACGCCGACACACGCGATTCAAGCGTTGTAATCAAGAATTTATCTTTTGTACCTTATCAATCTGAAAACGAGTTTATTCAGCAAAGGCAATCGAGTTATATAGCCCTGGATTCGGTTTTCTTTAAGGCGGAGAAAGTAGATTTCACTAAATTTTTCGAACGAAAATATATTTACGCAAAAACTGCAATCCTTGCCAATTTTAATTTGCGGGTTGTTGCCGACGATAATTTTGTGCCCAATGGTAAAAAAGAAGGCAAACTGCTGCTCGACATGCTTCAGCAGTTTCCGTATTTGCTTGCATTGGAGAAATTAAGCCTTAGCAACGGCGGTGTAAAGTATTTGCTTACTACCGAAAACGGAAAAACACCAGGTTATCTTGAGCTAAACCGTTTTAGCGGAACTATTGAAAGATTAAGTAATTTCAAACAAATGTATCCTTACTATAAATCCACCACCATGGATTTAAACTGCAATTTATATGAAAATACCAACATCAATATAAAATTGTCGCAGCAACTAAATAAACCCAATGATGACTTTAAACTGGCCATCAGTATCAATAACTTTGCACTAACCGATTTAAACCAATTCATCGAAGAGACGTATAATTTTAGTATTCGTTCGGGATTCTCAGAAAATATGCGCCTTTTTGTAGAAGGCGACAACAAAGAATTGAGCGGAAACTTGCGTATGCGCTACAAAAACTTAAAAGTGGATATTCTCAAAACGAAAAAAGAAAACCAACGTCGGCGCGGATTTACTTCTTATCTTGCCAATACCATCATCAGGCAAAACAATCCGCACCATGGAAGTTTTATACTTAAAGAAGGAGCCATTTATCTAAAACGCGACAGCTCCTTTATGTTTCTGAGCTATTGGATTAACGGCATGGTGGAAGGCGTAAAATCAACCCTAGGATTTAGATCGAAAGAAGTAAAAGAATATCAAAAATTACTTAGGGTATTAGAAAAAGCCAAACTTAAAAGCCTCAGAGGAAGCGAGAAAAAAAAAGGAGCCCAAAGCATCTATCTGCCACAAATGCCGGTAGAAAAATCTATCTTCCGGCCGCAAGCCGGATTAGATGCTATAGTTTCTTATTCCCCCTACCAAATTAATACTTGTTTGCTATGGCCGTAAAGCTGATTACCGATGTAACCATAGAAAAAAGTACCCGGCAAATACTGCCCCAACATCGTTTGTACTTTTGCGGATCGTGCTTCTCAAATAATATCGGCGAAAAATTTCTTACATACGGATTTCAAACACGTATCAATACCTTAGGCATATTATTTAATCCCTCGTCCATAACAAATTGTTTCAACTATCTTGCCGAAGAAAAAAAATTTATCTCCAGTGATTTCTTTTTAACCAAGGAAATTTGGTATAGCTATTTGCTTCACTCACAGCATTCGGGAACAGAGCTTAACAAAGTAATAGAAAAAGTAAATCTGAGCATAAAAGAAGACCGGGATTTTCTGATCCAGGCCGATTTTATTTTTATTACACTAGGCACCTCGTTTGTATTCGAACTTAGGGATACCAATCAAGTGGTAGCCAATTGCCACAAACAAGATGCACAATTATTTCAACGGCGCTTGTTATCAGTAACAGAAACTCAGGAAAAACTAAGCGAAACTATCGCTCAGATACGTAAACTCAATGTAAAGGCCCAAATCATTGCCACAGTTAGCCCAATAAGGCATTGGCGCGATGGTGCACTCCAAAATCAGGTGAGTAAATCGCATTTGTTTGCCGCACTATATCCGCTAATTCAAGAGGGTCAATTGCATTACTTTCCTTCCTACGAAATTATGATGGACGAATTGCGCGATTACAGATTCTACAATAGCGACATGATTCATCTAAGCGAAACGGCCATTGATTACATTTGGGACAAATTAAAACAAACATATTTCAACGAACAAAGCTATGAATATATTAAAGAGCTAAGCAATATAATCAAATTTACTGATCATAAACCGTTTAATCCACACTCGGGTGAATATAAATTATCAGTAAAAAAAATTTATGAAAACCTAAAAAAGACAGCACAAAAATACGACCTAGATTTAGGGTATTTAGAACAAAAGATACAAAACTTACTTAACCAATAGTTTTTTAATGATTGTTTTATCGTTGATAAAAGAGATTTTTATCAAATACAGACCTTGCTCACAATTGAGCAACTCCACCATAATTTCCTGCACATTGTATGCATTAAAATCCTTTTTCACAATACGTTGACCAATCACATTAAGCACCTCGATGCTGGTGATAGAATAAGACGAACTAACATAAAACTTACCATCGCGCACCGGATTAGGATAAACCACTGCATCGATATTTTCCTGAAATACTGCCAGATCTTCTAAAACTAGAAAATCACGGTTTTCTAAAATATCCTGTGTCTGTGCACCACAATAAACAAACAAAAGAATCGTTATTACTAAAAACCGTTTCATATTACTCCTTTTTAAACAACATCTTTTGTTGAGATATAAGATGCCATATATTTCATACAAAATTAATACTTTTTTTGTTTCAAAACATTTTTTTGATAAATAATTTGTCAGCTGCAACATAATATTTTTTGCAAACTACCATCAGCACAGGTTCTTTACGCAAGTTTTATTTAGGGTCTGCTGAAAAATATATAAATATTATTAAATCAATTTATAAATCAAATATTTGATGCTTCAATGCAAGGTTTTTCTCGCATATTGCTGTTTTTCATGCATTGATTCTTCATTTACAGCAATAAGCACTTAGAGTTAATAGTGAGCATGTATTTTTTAAGAGATATATTTATAATTAGGGGTTGCTGAAATACTGCTAAAAATAAGTTCCTTAGGATATTACTTCTATAAATTATAATTTCGAGTGCAAGCTATTTAACGCAGAACTCGCTAAAACCTTATACTTATATAGGATAAGGTAATAAGGTAGAAATTAAAGCTACAGTT
>DYOH01000037.1 GCA_020720625.1 Acetofilamentum sp.
TACCCCTGCCAGCGTTTTCTTAATTGACTTATAAACTGTTTAGTACAGTTACAGAATTTTATAAAAATCAACGCTGGCAGGGTTTTTAGCCTAGACTCAATTATAGTTAAAAATATTAAAAAAAAACGGTTCAGATTTTTTTTCCCTGAACCACTTCAAAATCAAGCATTATTTTATTTTCCTCACTACATCAATAATGGTTCCGTCAACCCATTTTATGGCAGCCACAATTTCGTTCGATAATTTGGGCTTTTCGGGTTTGCCGCAAATTTGCTCTGCCTCCTCTTTTAATTCTTGAATGGTTTTTATGGGTAATCCGCTGTTTTTCGTTTTTTCTATTAAATCTGTCCTCAGCGGGTTAATGGCGATTCCTCGTTCGGTTACAATTACATCTATTAATTCTCCTGGGCCGCAAATAGTGGTTACTTCGTCTAAAATTACTGGCATTCTGTCGCGGAAGAGGGGAATCGGCAGAATCACTGTTTTAGAATACAGGCAGTTTTGCCATCCACCAATACCATGCAGTAAATATCCGTCGGAATGGGTTACCACATTAGCATTAAAATTTACATCTACTTCTGTTGCTCCTAGTATTACCACATCTACAATTCCTGCAAAATTTCCCTTACTGTGAAAATTGTAGCTTGTAAAGGGGCTTGTGGCAACATGTTTCGGATTTTTTGCCATCGACCTTACACCATCCAGGTCAAATGTTTGGCCATCGAGTATATAGTCTATCAAACCCTCTTCGAGAATTTTTACCAGGTATTTGTTGCTTCCTCCACGTGCAAAACGTGCAATAATGCCTTTTTCTCGCATTATTTGTGCAAAATATTCGCTTACTGCCAAACTTGTACCGCCGGCACCTGCCTGAAAAGAGAAACCATCATGAATAATGCCTGTAAGTTCGCAAAATTTTGCTGTTAGCTCTGCCAGATATAGTCTGTCGGGGCTTTTGGTTATTTCGGTTGTGCCCGAAACTATGCGTTCCGGAATGCCTACTTTTTCAATTTCAACGGTAAAATCAACATAATTGCCCTGAATTTGCCATGGAATGCACGGAAATTCTACCATATTGTCGGTTACAACAATCACTTTGTCGGCATACTGACTGTCGGCCAGGGCAAAGCCAAGCAATCCGCTGGCCGAATCGCCTTCTAATCCGTTGGCATTCCCGAAGGGGTCGGAGCAAGCTGCTCCAATTACTGCAATGTCAATAACTATTTCACCATCCTGAATGGCTTGGTATCTTCCGCCATGTGATCGCAATACGGCTGTTCCTTTCATTTTTCCTTCGGATGTGTATTTACCCAGGGGGCCGTTCATGCTGCCTTCTATATGATGTATGGTGCCATCTTCGAGATATTGAATCAGATGATCGTGGCAAGGAAAAGATGCTGAAGGAAACCAGATAAGGTTTTTTATGCCCAGTTCCTTGGCTATGTCGAATATCTGATTGGCTATTAAATCGCCATTGCGAAAATGGTGATGCGTTGATATTATCATTCCATTGCGTAAACCGCAATTAATGAGCGCTTCTTTGAGTGAACTTACTTTTTTGTTGCCATCGTTCGGATAATCTACATTGCTGGGTATATTTCGGGCATGAATTTTTCCGCTTGGTTTATATTTATTTACGCCCATATAAGGCACTTGCTCCTGGCCATTGATAATGGTTGGGACAAGCCGTCCTACTGCGTTTTTTACTAATTTATTTTCCATTTTTTTTAATTTTGAGAATATTCAATTAACCAGTCTGGCGATAATAGTTTAAGTTGTAAAGCCAATTGAATGTTTTTTTGCGCTTTTTTTACAACTGGTGCATCAATCATTTTTGTTCCAAGCGAAACTACACCCAGGCCTTTTTTTGAGGCTTCGTTGAATGCGGCTACAATTTTGCAGGCTTTTTCTATTTCTAAACTATCGGGTGCAAAGGCTTTTTCTATCACCGGTATTTGGCGTGGGTGAATGCAGCCCATGCCTTCAAAACCAAGAGACTTGCTTTTTCTTACTGTACTGTATAGGCCTTCCATGTCGCCAACATCAGAAAAAACGCTATCTATGGCTTGTATTCCTGCTGCTTTGCAGGCATTTACTAAGCGTGTGCGTGCATAAAGCGATTCGGTACCATCTATTGTTCTGCTTACACCCAAATCGGCCGTAAAATCTTCTAATCCAATCGCCAATGCTGCTATATTTGATGCGGCTGAGGCTATTTCGAATGCTTTTTCTATGCCAATGGCACTTTCTATAATGGGCATCAGAAATACTGGTTTTCGAAGGCCATATTTTTGATTTATTTGCTCAATTTCGGCATTTACCTTGTTAATATAATCGCCCGATTCGCACTTTGGTATCAAAAGTAGATTTACATTATGCGGTATAAGATATTTTAGTTCTTCAATGCCCTTTTCTCCTTGATTAATTCTAACCATTTTTTCGGCACCATAAAACCGGAGGGCACGCAGGGTGTTTCTCACCAACAGTAAGGCTTCGGCTTTTTTAGTGGGTGCAACAGAGTCTTCCAAATCGAGAATAAGGCCATGAGGCTTGTGTATTCCCGCATTAATCATCATGCTGGGGGTATTTCCCGGCAAATATAAGCGGTGAAACCTAAATTGTTCTTTGTTGCTTTCGTAATCGTTTTCGGGAAGTAAATTGGGTAAAAATTCAAGCTCGGTATTGATTAATTGCTTTACCGCTGCTTCTATTCTGGCCATGATAACATGTTCTAGTGCGCCCGAATCTGTTATTTCGAGTAAGGCATTTTCTATTCCGAAATAGCTTAATGCCTTGTTGGCTAGAGCTCTTATGCTATTGCCATACATGCTTTCTACCTTACTTTTTAGCTCAATGTGTGTGCCTCCATTTTCCTTGAGTGTTAGCTTTACATAACAATCCGAACGTACGTTTGGACCTGTATTTCCGGCTTCTGCTACTTTATTCATGGTTCTGATGTATGAGTTTAAGTTTAAATTGATGACAAAAATAGTAAAGCTTTCTGATGATATTTATTATTTTTGCTGTTTGAAAATAGGTTTTTGAAAAAAATGATTTTGATTTCAATTTTTTTCAAAAGAAAAAAGTTTGCAAAAATATGGGCATGGAACGTAATTACTCATCTCTGATATTGGCTCAGGCAGTTCACGAAATAAGTCGTTTGCCTGGTATTGGCGAAAAAACGGCTTTACGCTTGGCTCTTCATATTTTAAAAAAGGATGTTGCACAGGCAAGGGCTTTAGGAAATGCTATTATTCATCTCAAAGAAAATATTAAAATGTGTGGTATTTGCCACAATATTTCCGATAGTGAAACATGCACTGTTTGTAGCAACAGTGAGCGCGACCACTCCATAATTTGTATTGTGGAAAATACCCGTGATGTGATGGCTATTGAAAATACTGGCCAGTACAAAGGTGTGTACCATGTTTTGGGAGGAATAATTTCGCCAATGGAGGGTGTAGGTCCTGCCGATTTAATGATTGATTCTTTATTGGAACGCATTAATAGTGATAAAGTTAAGGAAGTTATTTTCGCATTGCCTACTACAATGGAAGGTGATACAACCAATTTTTATCTCTATAAAAAACTGGCCCATTTTAATGTGGAAATTTCTACATTGGCAAGGGGTGTTGCTATTGGCGAAGATTTAGAGTATACCGACGAAATTACCTTGGGGCGTTCTTTGGTAAACAGAATTAAGTTTGCTCAATCTTAGCTTAATGAAAACTGATATCAAAATTTCTGTTATTATCGTTAATTACAATGTGGAATATTTCCTTGCCCAATGTCTTACATCTGTTTTAAAAGCTAACGAAGCGCTTAGTAAAATATATCCAAAGGCGGCAACTGAAATTTTTGTTGTGGACAATAATTCTGTAGATGGCTCTATTAGAATGCTTAAGAAGGAATTCCCTTCTGTAAAACTTATTCAGAACAAAGAAAATGTTGGTTTCGCAAAAGCCAATAATCAGGCATATAAATTTGCTTCCGGAAAATATATTTTGGCGCTGAATCCGGATACTTTAATCGAAGAAAATACTTTTATCCGGGCCTTGAACTTCATGGAAGAAAATACCGGTATTGGTGCCATGGGGCCAAAACTTATCAATGGAAAAGGTATTTTTCTTAAAGAATCTAAACGTGCGTTGCCAACTCCTTGGGTAGCTTTTTACAAAATATTCGGATTAAGTAATCTATTTCCTAAATCGAAAAAAGCCGGTAAATACCATTTAAGTTTTTTGCCCGACAATCAGACCAACGATGTGGATGTGCTCGCAGGTGCTTTTATGTTTTTAAGAAAATCGGTTATAGACAAGACTGGTTTTTTTGATGAACGATTTTTTATGTATGGCGAAGATATTGACTTGTCGTACAGAATTTTACTTGCCGGATACCGGGTGGTTTATTTTCCCGAAATTACCGTTATTCATTACAAAGGCGAAAGCACCAAAAAGGCTAGTTTTAATTATGTATATGTATTTTACAAGGCCATGAAAATTTTTGCTGAAAAGCATTTTAGCAAAAAAAATGCATTCTTGTATACTTCATTAATTAATCTTGCAATTTATTTCAGGGCTTTTTTATCTTTTATTTATCGTGTTATAAAGTCTGTTTTGTTGCCATTCTATGATTTTATCATTATTTATAGCTCTTTTTTTCTTAGCATGCAGTTTTGGGCTTGGTATAAGTGGAATACTTCGGCATATTATCCACTAGATTTTACGATATATTTTTTAAGCTTTTACTCATTGATTATTCTTGTTACTCTATGGTTTAAGAATAATTACAGGATGATATTTCATTTAAAAAATATGCTTTCGGGAATCTTTACAGGAGGAATTATGCTGCTTTCATTGTATGCCTTATTCTCTGAGAGCTTGAGGTATTCGAGGGCTATATTGCTTTTAGGTACTTTTTTAAGCTTTGGGCTTATTCCGTTGGGCAGATACCTGCTTACGCTATTGCCTGGACATAAATTCCGCTATTATACTCAATTGCAGGTTAGGGCAATTATTGCCGGTGAACATCAATCCATTGAAAAAACAATGCGGATTTTGGCATCACGATTGCCTAATGTAAAGGTGGTTGCCTATATTTCTGAGAAAAATTTCAGCGAGAAAGTGGCAGGAAATTTGAATAATATCAAAGAAATTATTCAGATTTATCAAGCACACGAAATAATTTTTTGCTTGGGCGATTATAAGGCTGGCGAAATAATACATACTATTTTTAGCCTAAATAATAAAGCATTGGAGTTTAAAATTTTTACCGACGGTTTTTCAGCTGTTATTGGCAGTAATTCTGTATATGCAGATGCCGAATTTGTGAGTGTGCAAAATAATTCTTTCACAAAATTCAGTTATCGTTTTCAAAAACGACTTTTTGACATTATTTTTGCTTTATTATTGCTTTTATTATACCCAATTTTGGCTATTTTTATGGAAAGAGGCAAATTTATGCGCAATATTTGTGCTGTTTTAGCCGGAAAACAAACTTGGGTAGCTTCGGAAATTGATGTATTTTCGGCAAATGATTTTTCCAGAACACCTGTGGTTGATGTGCGACCAGATGTGTTTCTAGAAGATGAAGTTAATGGTAATCATTATTTTGGATACTCAAAAAGATATAGTTTTATAAAGGATTTATTCAACATTTTGAAGGCAGTAAAAAAATTAGGAACAAAAATTTAGATGTATGACTGAAATTATTTTACCATCAATGGGCGAAGGAATTGTGGAAGCAACTGTAACCAGAATTTTAAAGCAGGTGGGCGAAAATGTGCAGCTTGATGAGGCTGTTTTTGAAGTGGCTACCGATAAGGTGGATTCCGAAATTTTTTCTCCGGTGGATGGTGTAATTTCCGAAATCCTTTGTAAGGAAGGCGATGTTGTGGAAATAGAGAAGGTGATTGCCTTGGTGTCAACGCATGGCAGCATACCTGCTGTAAAAGACCAGAAAATTGTGAATTTGGAGGTTGAAAAATTGGATGCTAAAACAATTGTACCCGAAATTGTACCACAGAAAGATGATTTAATAAACAATTCTATGGCTTCGGCAGATCATGATGGAAAATTCTTTTCGCCACTGGTTAGAAGCATTGCTCAAAAAGAGAATATAAGTTTTTCGGAGCTTCAGAAAATTCCTGGTTCCGGCTTAAATGGAAGGATTACAAAAGAAGATTTAATGTCTTTTTTATCTAATCGTACTTTGGAATCGCAAAAACAAGTGATATCCGAAAAACCTGTTATAAAAGTAAACTCAGATTTATCTCATAATCAGTCGCTTGAAATTGTGGAGATGGACAGAATGCGCTCCCTGATTGCCGACCACATGATAGAATCGAAGCGCGTTTCGGCTCATGTAACTTCTTTTGTGGAAGTGGATATGACCAATATTGTAAAATGGCGCAATAGGATTAAGGATTCCATTTTGAAAAGAGAAGGTCAGAAAATTACTTTTATGCCGATTTTTGCAGATGCAGTTGTTAGGGCTATCAAAGAGTTTCCTGGAGTTAATGTATCTGTTGATGGCAAGAAAATTATCTTTAAAAAAGATATCAACATAGGGATGGCTGCGGCCTTGCCTAGCGGAAATCTCATTGTGCCGGTGATAAAAAATGCGGATAAACTGAGTTTGCTTGGTCTTACTAAAGAAATAAACGATTTGGCTGCTAGGGCGCGCATAAATAAGTTGTTGCCAGCCGAGATTACCGGGGGCACATTTACCATTACAAACATGGGCACTTTCGGAAATATTACCGGAACACCAATTATTAATCAGCCTCAGGTGGCAATTTTGGCCGTTGGAGCAATCAAAAAGAAACCTGCCGTTATTGAAACTCCGGATGGCGATTTTATAGGCATCCGACATCTGATGGTGATGTCAATGTCTTACGACCACAGGGTTGTGGATGGAGCAATGGGGGGCATGTTTTTGAAAAAAGTTGCCGATATGCTAGAGAACTTTAATCCTATAACGAATATTTGAACACAAACACCTATAAAATTCCAAAACATTTTGTAAATTAAAAAAAAAATTCTGCCGAATGAAACACTTATTATTAATCTGGCTGTTTTTTATCCCTGTTATATTGATAGGACAAAACGAAACAACTCTTTCCAGCAATCAGGAAGCGATGCTGGCCGAAGATTTTATAGACGACGAGAACTTCTCCGATGCCATTAGATTATACAGAAAACTACTGGAAATGGATACCACAAATTCTGAAATTAATTTTAAACTCGGATTTTGTTATCTAAACACTGCAAACGAAATAACTAATGCCGTTTTTTTTCTCGAAAAGTCTATTGAATACTTATCTGCTGATAAGAAAAAGAAAAAGGATAATGCCCCTATTGAAGCTTTTTATTATCTCGGAAAAGCTTATCAGGTCAATGGTCAATACGAAAAGGCCATTGAAATTCTTAATCGACTTAAAATAGATTTGGGTGGTAGCGACAAAGAACTCGAAGCCGCTATTGACCGACTTCTTTTTAGATCGCAAAATGCACTCGAATTAGTGAATAATCCGGTAGCTATGACGGTAAAAAACATGGGACCCGTTATTAATTCTGATTATACCGACCATAGTCCGGTGGTTAATGCTGCCGAAGATATGATGATTTTTACTTCGCGCAGGGAAGGTAGTGTGGGCGGAAAACTAATGCGCGACGGAGAGTATTACGAAGATTTATACGTATCTTATAAAGACGAAGAAGGTAATTGGGGGGTGCCCAGAAACATGGGGCAACCAATAAATAGCACTGAGCACGAAGCCACTGTTAGTTTGTCGCCCGATGGAAATAAGCTGTTTATTTATCAATCTATTGATAATGGCTCTATTTTAGTAAGCGAATTTGATGGCGACGATTGGGGAAAACCTGTTATGCTTAGTGAATCTATTAATACAAAGTCGCGCGAAACATCGGCATCTGTTTCGGTAGACGGTAATGTAATATTTTTTACCAGCGATAGAAAAGGTGGATTTGGTGGTTTGGATGTTTATATGGCAAAAAAACTACCCAATGGCCAATGGGGCGAAGCACAAAATCTTGGAAATACCATTAATACTGAGTTTGACGAAGAAGGACCTTATATTCACCCAGATGGTAAATCGCTTTATTTTAGCTCTAAAGGACATAAAAATATGGGCGGATTTGATATCTTCCGTTCAACTCAAACTGAGTTTGGTACTTGGGGAACTCCCGAAAATTTGGGCTATCCGATTAATACCACCGGCGACGATGTGTTCTTTATTCCATCGGTTGATAAGCAAAGAGCTTACTATGCATCTTTTCAGCCTGATGGCTTTGGACATTCTGATATTTATCTGATGAATATATCAACAAAAGAAGACGCTAGTCCTACATTGGTTCGTGGACAGGTGGCCATTTGTACCGGAAAAATTCCTACCATGACGGTTACCAGCAGAAATGTTGAAACCGATGAGATTATTAGCATTGTGAAGCCTAACCGAAGGGATGGAAAATTTATGCTTATTTTCAATAAACCCGGACGATATGAAATTGAATACGAAGTAAGAGGCGAAATTGTAAACAAAGAATTTTTAGCAATTGCACAAAATCAGCTCGGAACTGAAATTAAAAAGGTTGTGAAACTCAAATCAGGTACTCCATGCGACGCCACTTTCGATTTATTAAGCTCCGAAGAGGCTGAAGAAAAAATGCTTGGTGTTATTTTTTACAATGGTCAATATTTCGACGAACAAATGGAAGTGGAGAATATTTTATTTCCTTTTGGTCAGGCAGGGCCAATTATTTCGAACGAGAGTCTTGATAAACTTGCTACATATTTGGTTTTCAACGAAGAAGCAAGGGTCGAAATTGGTGCTTATGCCGACGCAATTGGCAGCGAGGATGCAAATATTAAAATTACTCAGAAAAGAGCTCAGGTGGTGGTAGAATACCTTATATCCAAGGGAGTAAAGGCAAATCAGCTAAAACCGGTAGGATATGGCGAAGCCAATCCAATTGCACTAAACGAAAATGAAGATGGCTCATGGAACAAGGATGCTCAGAAATACAATAGAAGAATAGAATTTAGAGTTTTAAAACAAGGATCTAAAAAATTACTTATTAAACCAATGTCTGATATTCCCGAGAAATATAAAAATCCGGATTATATATTTAAAATATAAGTAATTGAATATTTTTAAAATATCTTTTTTGGGGGCGTTGTGCCTATTTATTACATTATTGAATATTGGAAAGATTCAGGCTCAAAGTAGTGCAATTCCTTCCGAACTGAACCCTATTGTTCAGTTAGTAGAAGAAAATCGGTATTTTTTAGCGCACGAAAAACTGAAAGAATTGGGCAAGGATTTTCATAACAATTTTTATTTTCAATTTTACAGTGGTATAACTACCTTGTTTTTAAATATTGAAAGGCCTAAGAGTTTGGCTTACTTCAAAAAGGCCATTTACATTGCGTCCGGATTAAAAAAATTTCCGCAGGCTAATTTGATTATGGCAAAATTTTATTTGGCCAAAACTTATTTCTTGTTGAATCAAATTGATTCAGCATATTATTTGCTAAATAGACTTTATGCCATAACTCCGGCTTATAAATCGGAGCTCCGAAAAGAAATCAGCGATTTAATAAACTATTGTAATGTAGCGAAATCTCAGATGGGGCGTGCTCAACGCGTTTCCGTTAATCCTGTTTTTGGACTTAATTCTGTATTTAACGATCATAGCCCATTATTTACAGGAAATGAAGAAATTTTTGTTTTTACTTCAACAAGAGGCGGAAGCACAGGTGGTAGAATTTCTGAAAATGGTGAATTTTTCGAAGACATATATTTTAGCACAAAGCGAGAAAATTCTTATCGCAGTCCTGCACGATTAAGTCAGGATTTGAACACCGATAAGCACGATGCCGCGGTTTGGATATCCTTGGATGGAAGAGAATTATTCGTTTATAATGATATTTCCGGAAATGGGGATATTTATACTTCGGAAATGCTGGCTGATGGAAATTGGAAAAATCCGGAACCTCTTAATGTAATTAATACTGATGCAAGAGAAACCTCGGCTTTTAAATCGGACGACGGAAATTTTATCTTTTTTACCAGTGATAGAAAGGGTGGTTTTGGTGGGCTGGATATTTATATGATTGAAAAACTCCCTAACGGATTGTGGAGTGAAGCGCTAAATTTAGGGGCTACAGTTAATACTGCTAAGGACGAAGAGACTCCTTTCTTTCATCCGAATCAAAAATTATATTTCTCGTCGAAAGGGCACAGCAATATGGGGGGCTACGATATTTTTGTGAGCGACAGAACTGGACGAAATGCTTGGGCTATTCCGGCTAATTTGGGTTTTCCCATTAATTCTACTGATGATGATTTGTGTTTTTGGCTTTCTACTGATGGATTAAGGGCTTATCTTTCTTCGGGCCGATTCGGTGGAAGGGGGCGAAGAGATATATATTTTGCTGAGTTTCAGGAGTCTTATCGAACGGGATTTACACTTGTTTCTGGTGTTGCAAAAGTTGAATCAGGGTATCTCGATTTTTTGCGCATCATTTTGGATAATAAATTATCAATGAGCGAATACAGAGTAAATATCTCTAACGGACATTTTATTTTTCCCGTTAGAAACAATTATACTTATGATGCTACTTTTCGGGCTTCCGGAAATCAATCTCAAAGAATTGATTTTATGGTGCCTGAAAATAAAAGTAACAACGAACTGCATATTTATTCTCTGGATACTGTATTTCTGCATTCTCCCATAATTCCGGTTGATTCTATTATCGAAAAGCAATTGGTTCTGAAGAGTATTTATTTCGAAAATATTGATTTTTTTGAAGCGGAGGATGATTTTCTTCCAAATAGTCAGAAAGTCGAAACTAAAATAAATCTTGATTTTGATGTAGAATTTTCTGATGTAACTCAGGATATAATTTCTCAAAGCTTTGAGCCAATTTTTGTTCAGCAGAAAAAGGAAAATCTACCAGCCTTCTTCATTGCTTCAGATTTCACATTTCCTTCAAATTCTACTAACTTTTATGCAAATAATGGTCTTTCGGATTTGATTATGTTTCTGAATAAAAATAAATCGGCCGTAATTCGTCTTATCGGTTATACCGATGGCATCGGAAGCGAAGATTTTAATAAAGAACTTGCCTTGAACAGAGCGCTTTCGGTGGAACATTTTCTCCTACAAAAGGGAGTGGCTGCCAATCAGATAATAGTGAATCGAAATAGTGAAAATACTCTGCTTTTTGATGAGAATATTTCCGATAACAAATTACTCAATTCGGCTAGAGCTTCAAACCGGAGAGTGGAAATTCACCTTGAAAAACCATCTAAAGATGCATTTCTTGTTGTGCAACCTATAAGTGTTGATTCTGCATTGTTGAATCATTATAATTCTCCGCATAAATTATTTTCTGATACTTTGATTCTGCCCGAATTTTTATATTCTGTTGAATTGATTTCTACTCCGGCTGAGATTGATTTGCCTGAAAAATTCGGACCTTTTAAAATCGAAATAAAACGCTCTAATAGCGGTGTATACTCATATTTTATAGGATATTTCGAGATTAATACTGATGCACTTTATTGGCTTAGAGAAATTAGGAAGCGAGGTTTTAGTTCGGCCCGCATTATTTTAGAGTCTACAAAAGATATTCATATTAACTACTATTATTCTATTCATCTGCTAAGTTCCGAAAAGCAGGTAGATAAGCAATTGTTCGGTAATTTAGAGAGAGTTATCGAAAAAAAAGAAAAAGAGTATTTTGTTTATTACTACGGTCAGTTTATTAGCTTGAGCGAGGCTGAAAGAGCTCGGTTAAAGGTTTGGGAATCTGGATTTAAAGATGCTTTTATTATCATAAACTATTTGAATAATGCTAAGCAATGATTTAATTAAGCTTAGGGCACTCGAACCCGAAGATGTAGAAGTGCTCTATCAGTGGGAAAATGATATGAAAATTTGGAATGTGAGTGATACCATTACTCCTTTTTCGAAATATATTCTTACCAAATACATTCAGAATTCGCACCTCGATATTTTTCAGCTGAAAGAGCTTAGGTTGGTAATCGTTTTAAAGGAAGAAAATGAGCCTATTGGTTTAATCGACTTGTTTGATTTTGACCCTTATCACAGCCGCGCAGGTGTTGGCATTATGATTTATTCTGATGAAAAACGCCAACAGGGGCTGGCCACTTCGGCACTCGATTTGTTTATTCAGTATGCTTTTCGAACGCTCGGTTTGCATCAACTTTATTGCAATATTGCATCAGATAATGTAGTGAGCATTAATTTGTTTCAGCGTTTTGGCTTTGATATTATCGGCGTTAAAAAGGATTGGCGAAAATCGTTTGGCGGATGGATTGATGAATATGTATTGCAACTTATTAACAAGTAGCTTCTATAGTTTGATTATTTTGGAACTTTCAATTGTTTCATAGTTATATTTCAATTTCTTTTTTTTTTTGAATTTTTTTCATTTAATTATTCCATTGCAAGATAGCATGGCCGGAATGAACTATAATTTTCTATAAAACTTTGGTTTATTCTATTTATCAGCTTATTAGTACCATAGGAAAAATATCCATCAGCACATAACACATTATTTCCTTATTATTTAAGCTAAAACACATTGATTTATGCTTAAATACAAAGAAAAAAACCGTTGATAAAATCAACGGCTTTTTGTATAAATCTATCCGAATGCAATGTACTATTTTTTTAGTATAAAGGATTCATTAGCAGTGATTTTGCCCATATTAACTCGTATGAAATATTGGCCGGGTTTTAAGCCGCGAACATCAATCATGTAAATTTTTGTAGCAAAATCAATAGTTTCATGAATTACAAGCTGACCCTTGGTATCAAATACTATTAATTCCAAATTTTGGGTGCTATATTCAGGTAACATCAAGCTTATCCAGTCTATTGCCGGATTTGGATAAATTTTCCAACCCAATTCTGATAATTGAACAATACCGGTAATGTAATTTATTGTAAAGGTATTAGAAACTGTATTCTCATTTCCTACTGCATCTTCTGCAACTCCGGCAGCTACACTTACACTAACTTGTCCGGCTGCGCCCGGAGTAATATCTGCTGTCCAGCTTTTTCCGCTTACTGTTTCTACAAGATTAGATGCGCTGCCATTTGTTACATTTATGTCGGCAAGCACAAATCCATTTACTACTTCGCTAAAACTAATAGATATTTCAAACGGCGATTCTTCAGTAGAGCCGGAAACATTTGAGCTAATTGTTACACTTGGAGCTTCGGTATCTTGTTCGAATTCAATACTAAAAGTATTAGAAACAGTATTTTGGTTTCCAGCGGCATCTGTAGCTTTATTAGCTTCAATTATTGCAGTAACTGTACCTTCGGCGATGGGCGAAATATTAACTGTCCATTCTTTTCCGGCAGCAGTTTCGCTAAGGTTTGAAGCCGTTGCATTTGTAAGTGTAATATCTGCTAATTCAAATCCATTTACTACTTCGCTAAAAGTAATTGTAAGTGCAAAGCTAGTTTCTTGTGTAGTTACGGAAATGTTGCTGCTTAATACAACGTCTGGTTGTGTAATATCATACGTAACCGTTTTCGATACTGCGAGATTCGGATTTCCGGCCAAATCAAAAATAGCATTTGCAGCGATAGAAATGCTTACGTCGCCTTCTGATGAATTGCCTATTTCTACTATCCAATTTTTGCTATCAACTTGCCTGAAATCGGTAATATCACCATTAACAGCAGTAATTTGAGCTTGTGTTAAACTTTGCAATGCTTCGCTTGAAGTTACTGTAAATACAATCGGAAGAGCGTTGCTTATTTCGTCGGAAACAGTGATTAGCAATTCTGGTGCCTCGTTATCTAAATTCACTTCCAAAAGGTTCGACACCACATTATCCAATCCGTCTGCATTGGTAACTTTGTTAGCATCTAATTGTAATGTAATTAATCCCGAATTAAGTGCAGTTAGCGCAACAGAATAAATTCTTCCTGCCACAATTTCGGTGAGATTGCTTAACGTTGCATTGCTAGCCGTAAAATCGGTAATATCAAAACCAATAACCGGGGTATTAAATACAACAGAAACGGTAAAATTGTTGGTATTTAAATTGTTGCCGGATTCGGAGATTAAATTCACGGTAGGTACCGGGAGCGCTTCAAAATTTTGGCCGGGCATCCAGATTGCCTGATTTTGTAGATGGCCATTTTTAGAGAAAGCTCCGCCAAAATAGATGTTTGTTGCATCGGCATACATGGCATTGATTCCTTGTGTTGAGCTTTCTGCCAGTCCATAACCTAATGTTTGCCAATCTGTACCGTCGAAAACGGCAACATGATTTATAAATTCATCATCGGAGAATCGTAAATCAAAGAATCCGCCTATATACACTTTATTATCAGAGCTAATGGCTACATCTTGTACGGTGAAACTTCCTGAACTTCTGTCTATACCTTCGCCCATTGCTTTCCATTGTGTTCCATCCCAAGCGGCAACGCCATGCGAACGTATATTACCGGCAAACATAAAATCGCCAGCCGCTATTAGCTCATTGGTATTATTGTTCCAAGCCAAACCATTTACACTGTTAGCCAAACCGCTCATGCCATTTCCTAGAGGCAGCCAGTTTGTTCCATCCCATTTTGCTACGCGCAAAACTTCGGTAGCACCGGAATTTTCGAAAATTCCGCCTGCGTAAACATTTCCGCTTTCGTCGGCTGTAAGTGCCGATACTTTGGCATCAAGACCATCGCCAACAGCTTGCCAGGTATTGGTAGCTATATGAAAACGGCGTATGTAAGAGTAGGCTGGATCGGTACTATTAAAGGTAAATCCACCAATGTAAACATATCCGTTGTGTACTAAAATGTCATATACACCACCCGAATTTGGACCTTTTGTTTGTGTTGTTTCAAAAAACGTAGGGTCTTCGAGTGCGCTCCATGTTCCTTCCGAAACATCAAATTTGGCAACTCTACCTACTGAAACTCCACCAATAGAGCTAAAATCGCCTCCTACATATAAGTCACCATTTTCGTCCTGGGCCATACATCTAATAAAATTGTAATGAGAATAGTCAATTCCCGGTACTTGTTCCCAAGTGTTGCTTGCAGGAATATATCTTGCAAGATTTTTCATATCGGTATTGCCACCCACGCTTAAAAATCCGCCACAGAAATATACTTTTTCGTCGGCAGTAGATTTTTGAATATCAAAAACTTCGCCTTCAATGATGCCATCGAAATCCAGAAACCATTGTTTATCGTTGGCACCCAGATTGGCATCGTATTTAAACGAATAAGTGCGCGAAGCAGCATTGGCCTGATTATTTGCATCTACTACAGCATTGGCTTTTAGTTTAATACTTACTATTCCATTGGTTTTTGGATAAATTTTGGTTTTCCAAAGGAGTTTGTCTACTTGTTGCATTGGAATGTCGGCAATTGAATTTACAAGTTCTAAATCGGATAATTCTAAATCTTGTATCTCTTCAGAGAATTCGATGATAACTTCTACTGCACTTTGGTTGCTCACACTATCGGTATTTATTATCATGCCGGCAATTGGAGCAATATCGGCATCAAAGTTGATATTTGGATTCCAAATAGCTTGACGGGCAATATCGTTTGTATTGCCAATTGGTTTGTAGAAAGCCCCTGCACAATAAATATTACTTCCATCTGCAAGCATTGCATTTATACCTTGTGTCGAACTTTGGCTTAATCCAAGTCCCATTGGCTCCCATTGATTATTTTTCCATACGGCTACGCTGTTTAGAAAAAGATCGTCGGAGAAGCGGGTTTCGAAAAATCCACCAATATAAATTGTTCCATTAGCATCTACCACTACAGATTGGGCAATTCCATTTACGCCACTATTCATGCTAAGCCATTGTGTTCCATCGTATGCAATAATGCCTTGCGAGTAAATATTTCCGGCTTTTGTAAACGAGCCTGCTACATAGAGCATACCATCGTGCCAAACCATACTAGCTACACTTCCATTAAGTCCACCCGAAACGTCGCTCCATGCTGAGCCGTCCCATTTGGCAATATTCGAAACCGTTTGTCCACCAGCCAGGGTAAATGTGCCGCCCACGTATAAATTGCCATCAGGGTCGGATGCAAAAGCTGATACTTTGGCTGAGTTTCCATCAACAAAACCAATTCCTGAACCAACAGCTTCCCATTTTTTAGTCTGCACATTAAATCTGCGAATATAACGATAGGCCGGATCATCATTATTAAAAGTCCATCCACCAATGTAAACGTAGTCGTCGAGCAGATGTATGGCATACACACCACCTGATAATGGGCCACGCATTTGGTCGTCGTCTTTAAAGGTTTTATCTATCAGACTATACCAGCGACCTTCGCTCACATTAAAACGAGCCACCCTGCCAGCCGGAACTCCGCCTATGGTATTAAAATCGCCACCTACATACATGTTGCCATTTTCGTCGGAAACCATGCAGCGGATAAACATGTTGTGTGTGTAATCTATACCCGGGAGTCCTTCCCAAAGATTTGCCTCCTGATCATATCTTACAATGTTTTTATGGTCAGTATTACCGTTTACGGATAAGAATCCACCGGCAAAGTAAATTTTGTTATCTGCAGCAGCTTTATGCACCCCAAAAACTTCGCCTTCAATATTTCCTTTAAATCCGAAGAACCAGTTATTATCTGGATTGGGCAAATGCAAATTGTAGTTTACTGTAACAACATCAGATGCAAGTGTTGCATTGCCATTGGCATCTACAGCTACATTGGCCGGAATAGCCATGCTTACATCACCTTCTGCTAGCGGTTCGATGCGAATTGTCCATTTCTGGTCGGTAATTTGTGGAGTAAAATAGATGATTGTGCCATTAGTTACCTGAATTTCAGATTGCTCGAATCCTATAACTGCTTCGGAGAATTTCAGCGTAAATTCGATTGGTGATTCTGCTGTTGGTGATGGAGTATTGGCAAATATGTAGGCTTGCGGCACTTTATCTGCTGTGAAATCCATATTTTCGTTCCAAATAGCATGATTAACCCTGAAATTTGTACCATCGGCCGGAATACCAAAATATCCGGCAAAAAATACATTTTTACCATCAGCAAAAGCCGTACTTACTCCTTGGGTGGTAGATATTCCAACACCACTTTCAAGTTTTTGCCAGTCGGTTCCATCAAAAATGGCTACATTGTTTAGTGGCATATCGTCGGAATACCGATGGGTGAAATAACCACCAATGTAAATTTTATTGTCAGCATCGGAAGTGATGGCTAAAACAGAATTACCTTCGACACCTTTTCCCATGTTTAACCATTGTGTTCCATCCCATTTGGCAATGTATTGTACTGAAAGACCTTCCATTGTTGAAGTAAAGGCGCCGCCTGCGTAGAGCGTATTGTCATTCCAATGCAGTACAGATACACCATCGTTAAGGCCACTACCTAGAGCCGACCAATTGGTTCCATTCCATTTGGCAACTCCATTTGCTGTAATTCCTCCGGCAGTTAAAAATAATCCGCCCACATATAAATTGCCATTTCCATCGGTTTCCAATGCAGCAATTTTAACCAAGTCTGCGGCATTTGGGTCTCCATCAACACCTGAACCTACGGCTTCCCATTTGTTGGTAACAAGGTTATAACGTCTTAGGTATCTGTATTCGTTTAGCGAACTGTTGAAAACATATCCACCAATATACAGATAATCGCCCATTAGTTCAATGGCATAAACGCCGCCTGAAATCGGACCACGCATTTGCTCTTCCTCGAAAAAACTAATGTCGCGCAATGCCGACCACTTGCCTGTGGCTACATTAAATTTTGCAACCCGTCCGGCTTCAATACCGCCGATGCTGCTAAAATCGCCACCAACATAAATGTTGCCATCTTCGTCCTCAACCATGCATCGAATAAAATTGCTGTGGGTATAATCTATTCCGGGAATTTGTTCCCAATGATTGCTTTCAGGCACCCATCTGGCAATATTTTTCATATTGGTATTTCCGGCAAGAGATAAAAATGCACCGCAAACATAGATTTTGCCGTCAGCTTTGCTTTTTAATGCATCAAAAACTTCGCCTTCAACGGCCCCATCAAAATCGAAAAACCAATTTTTATCCGTTACCGGAGGTGTGTCGTTATAAATTGCAGTATATAGAGTTGATGCTGTATTATTATTGCCTGTGGCATCAGTTGCCACATTGGCCGGAATTTGCACAGTAATTTCGCCATTGGCAGTAGGTGTAATTCTCACTTCCCACCTTCTATCAGTTTCCAATGGAGTGAAATAAGAAATTGTACCATTGGTAACCACAATATCTGATTGAGTAAAATTGCTTACAATTTCGCTAAATTTTACAGAAAGGCTTATTGGATTGTCGTAAACAATACCTGTTGGCCCTAGAACGAATGCACTTGGGGCAAGGTCCTCTGTAAAATCTTTGTTTTCGTTCCAAATGGCATGGTTAATTCTGAAACTTGTACCATCGGCAGGAATGCCAAAATATCCAGCGAAATAGATATCTTTTCCATCGGCAAAGGCGGTACTAACACCTTGGGTAGTGGAAAAACCAACGCCATCTTCAAGCTTTTGCCATTCGTTTCCATCGAAAACGGCAACATTATTCAGGGGCATGTCGTCGGAGAATCTGTGTGTAAAATAACCACCGATATAAACTTTATTGTCGGCATCGGCAGTAATTGCCAATACTGAATTTCCTTCAACGCCCTGTCCCATGGCAGCCCATTGGGTGCCATCCCACTTTGCTACGAACTGAACTCTTTGTCCGTCGGTAGTTTTTGTGAAAGCACCACCGGCATATAGCAAGTTATTGTTCCACAAAAGTGCAGATACTCCGTCATTAAGCCCTGTTCCAAGTGCCGACCAATTGGTGCCGTCCCACTTAGCAATTCCATTGGTGGTGATACCTCCGGCAGTTAAAAATAATCCGCCCACATATAAATTGCCATTTCCATCGGTTTCCAATGCAGCAATTTTAACCAAGTCTGCGGCATTTGGGTCTCCATCAACACCTGAACCTACGGCTTCCCATTTGTTGGTAACAAGGTTATAACGTCTTAGGTATCTGTATTCGTTTAGCGTACTGTTGAAAACATAGCCACCAATATACAGGTAATCGCCCATTAGTTCAATGGCATAAACTCCTCCGGTGGATGGGCCTCTTACTTGTTCTGTTTCAAAAAAAGTGGGGTCTTTTAGCGCCGACCATTGTCCGGTAGCTACATTGAACCTTGCTACCCGACCGGCCGGAACTCCGCCAATATTGCTAAAATCGCCACCAACGTAAATGTTTCCATTATTGTCTTCAACCATGCACCGAATAAAGTTGCTATGGGTATAGTCTATTCCGGGAAGTTGCTCCCAAGTGTTGTTTAAAGGGTTCCATCTGGCAATATTTTTCATATCATCGTTGCCATCTACAGATAGAAATGCACCGCAGTAGTATACTTTTCCATCAGCTTTCGACTTTAGCGCATCAAATACTTCGCCTTCAACGGCTCCATCAAAATCGAAAAACCAATTTTTATTAGTAATGGGTGGGTTACTGCTGTATGTAACTGTGTAAAGTGCCGATGCCGTGTTATTATTGGATGTTGCATCGATACATACATCAGCAGGCACTTGAACAGAGATTTCGCCTTCATTTACGGGTGTTATGCGAATTTCCCACTCATCGTTGCTGCCAACAGGTGTGAAATACGAAACAGTTCCGTTCGTAAGCACAATATCATCTTTTACAAATCCGCTTACCGCTTCGCTGAATCTTACCCTCAAAGAAACCGGATTGCTGTAAACAATACCCGTTGGTCCTAAAATATATGCCTGAGGTGCAACATCAGCAGTAAAATCGATTGTTTCGTTCCATAAAGCTTGCCCCAGTTTGGTATTTGGATTGCCATTTGGATCGGCAAATACACCTGCAAAATAGATATTTTTGCCATCGGCAAATGTAGTATTAACGCCTTGTGTAGAGCTGGCTCCGAGCCCATCTCCTAAACTAACCCAGTTGGTATTATCCCAAACTGCAACGTTATTTATTACGGCATTGTCGGAGCTGCGTGCGTCAAAATATCCACCAACATATATTTTACCATCAGCATCCACAGAGATACTATAAACAGAAGCTACACTGCTTTCTCTTTTTAGGCCTCCGGCCATTGATTGCCATTGAGCACCATCCCAATAAGCAACTCCCTCTGTAGTAACTCCACCCACAGATGTAAAGTTGCCACCCATATAGAGCTTATTGTTATTCCATGCCAGAGAGTAGGCGGCAGCATTGTCGTCTATTCCGCTTCCCAATGCAGACCAAGAGCTTCCATTCCATTTGGCAACACCATTTACAACAGTTCCTCCAGCGTTAGTGAAAGCTCCCGCTGCATAAAGATTTTTATTTTCGTCAACAGCAAAGGCCGAAACTTTATAATCGAGGCCATCGCCAACTGCTTCCCATTTTTTTGTTGATGTATTAAATCTTCGGATATATCGAAGTGCCTCATTGTCGTTGTTAAATGTATATCCGCCAATATAAACGTAATTGTCAATAACGGTAATTGCATATACACCGCCTGCCGATGGCCCTCTCATCTGGTCTTCATCGGCAAATGTCGGGTCTTTAAGGCTTTCCCAGGTGCCTTCTGCTACGTTGAATTTTGCCACACGTCCTACCGGTAGGCCGTTAACAACCGAAAAATCACCTCCAACATATAAATTTCCATCAGCATCTGTTGCCATACATCGAACAAAGTTCGTGAATGTGTAATCAATTCCCGGAACTTGTTCCCAAAGGCTGTTAACAGGATTCCATCGTGCCAGATTTTTTAGATTTGTGTTACCATTTGCGGACAAGAATCCGCCACAAAAATATATTTTGTTATCGATAGGTGATTTGATAATGTCGAATGCTTCGCCATCAATTTTTCCATCGAAATTAAAGCGCCAATGCTCATTTTGGGCATTTAGATTTGTGAAATTGCCTGCTAGAATTATCCACAGGAGAACATGTAAAATAGGTTTCATAGGCATTAAATTTGTTTTTTTGAATTGTGATAAGTTACAAAAAAAAAGTAAAATAAAAAAGGCAATGGAATTTTTTGTTTATAAAATTTGTTATTTTTTAGTAAAGTTTTAATAATGTTGATATTACATTTTTGAAAACCTTGAATTTCATTCGAAATTGAGATGGATAGATTCGGGGCCTCTAATAATAATGAGTTCACAGTTTTTAAGTGGTAATAATTATTTGTTGCATAAGATATCATTCTAAAGTCAGAAGAGATTTTTCAGATGCAGTAAAAGCTAGAGTAATATTGACAAATTTTTAATGTAGAGCAGAAAAAAACTTATACTAATCTGATACTGGATATATTAAGAGAATATTAGCTTATTTGCTGATTGTTAGTATATTAATAGTGTTTTATCTCTGTAAGATGATATCAGTTCGGTAATATAAGTTTTTTTTTCCCTGATGATATTCAAAAAAAAATCTGCCTTATTCATAAACATTTGATTTTATGAATAAGGCAGTAATCTTAAGATATCTTGAAACTTCCCCGGTTTAGAATTTTTTGGCTTAGCTATGCTAAATTTTATCGTTTTAGATGATAGAGAAAATTCTAAGAACCAAGAAATCTTTATTGTAGGTAATTTTCTGGTTTAAGCCAGTTTATATAATCCTATGTCTTTTAGTTCAGATTTTATAATAAAACTATATCGTTCTTTGTTTTGGCTATCGGCCATTTTTATAAATACAAAAGCAGAATTTTTGTACTGCTCGTTTCTTAGGCTATCGAGTAATAATAAATAGCTCATCACCAAATTTCCGGCCATTTCTACCAATCTGCGGGCATGAAAATCTACAAATTCAGGTTCTCCGGCATTATTTACAAAATTAGCGGCTTCTTGAAATTCCAGCTGCATCTCTTTTAACTGCCGCTTAAGATATTCAAATTCCGGATGAGCAATTTGTTCAGCGTATTCGTTCATGCGTGCGGCAAACACTCCGGTGCTAACGCCTTTAATGGCAGCCACCACCTGAAGCTGTGAAGTGCCTTCGTAGATTGTTGTGATACGTGCATCGCGGAAAATACGCTCAATTGGAAAATCTTTCATAAAACCGGTTCCGCCATGAATTTGCAGCGAATCGTAGGCAATTTCGTTGCTATATTCGCTTCCCATTAGCTTAATGAGTGGCGTATACATATCGGCGAGTTTTTTGTAGTTTTTAAGTTCGTTTCTTTCGTCGGCATCTAGTTTTCTTTCGCGCGAAATGTCTTCAAGTGCCTTGTATATGTCTACAAATCTTGCAGTTTCGTATAGCAGGGATCGTGCTGCCTGTAATTTTGCTTTCATGTTGGTAAGCATGGTATAAACTGCAGGGAATTGAATTATGGGTTTACCGAATTGTTCACGCTCGTGTGCATATTTTAAGGCTTCGCGGTAGGCAGCTTCTGCAATGCCCACCGATTGACCGCCAACGCCTAATCTTGCACCATTCATTAGCGCCATTACGTATTTGATAAGTCCCATGCGACGTTCTCCAACCAATTTTGCTTCGGCGTTTTTAAATACCAATTCGCAGGTAGGAGAGCCTTTAATTCCAAGTTTATTTTCTATTCTTCTAACGGTAAGTGCTTTATCTTCGCGTTCGAATACGAAAAGGGATAAACCACGTCCATCGCTGGTACCTTCTTCAGTACGGGCCAAGACTAGCGATATTTCGGCATCTCCGTTGGTAATAAATCGTTTAACACCGTTGAGATACCATTTTTGAGTTTGTTCGTCGAAATGGGCTTTAAGTTGCACTGCCTGTAAGTCGGAACCGGCATCGGGTTCGGTTAAATCCATAGCAGCTGTTGCGCCCAAATGAAATCGAGGGAGAACGCTGTCTTTAATTTGTTCGTCGGCAAATTCGTATATAGTTTCGGCGCAATCTTGTAATCCCCAGATATTTGCAAAACCGGCATCGGCGCGTGAAATAATTTCTCCGGCCATGATATAAGGCAAAATTGGGAAATTTAAACCATCGTATTTTCGAGGTAAAGTCATGCCAATAAGGCCTGCGTTGGTAAGAGCTTTGTGGTTTTCGCTAGTTCCACGGGCATAAATTACTCGTCCGTTTTCTATTTTTGGTCCCTCTTTGTCTACGCTTTCGGCGTTTGGGGCAATGATATTAGCCGAAATATCGCCCACAATTTCAATTACCTTATCGTAGCTGTCCATGGCATCTTCAAAATCGAGTGGGGCGTAATCGAAAGTATTTTTGTCTTCGAAATGTCTTTCTTTCAGTTCCACAATTCGTTTCATTAGCGGGTGCGAAAGGTGAAATTTCAGGTCGTTATTATCTGTATAAAAGTTTTCCATGATTCAGAGATTTGATGAGGATAATTATTTAGCGTTTTTTTTGTAGTATTTAATCATTTTGGGTATTAGCGTCGCCACATCACCTAAAATGGTATAGTCGGCAATTTTGTTAATTGGTGCATTTGCATCGGTGTTGATTGAAATAATCATGGCCGATTCTTCCATTCCGGCTCGGTGCTGCACTGCACCCGAAATGCCGCAGGCAATATATAATTTGGGTCTAACGGTTACACCTGTTTGGCCAATCTGGCGCTCGTGTTCAATAAATCCTGCATCAACAGCAGCTCTGGAACCACCAACTTCGCCACCCAGCACTTCGGCAAGTTCGTATAGAAGCTGAAAATTCTCGTATGAGCCAACGCCGTATCCACCCGAAACCACAATGGGGGCTCCTTTGATGTTTATTTTGCTTTTTTCGATATGTCTTTCAATAATTTCTACTACAAAATGTTCATCTTTTAAGATGTTAGCGCTATCTATATGCACAATTTCGCCTTGGTGATTGATATCGAAAATCTCTTTTTTCATTACACCTTCTCTCACTGTAGCCATTTGAGGGTGCATATCAGGGTTAATAATGGTAGCGATAATATTTCCACCAAAAGCAGGCCTGATTTGGTATAGAAGGTTTGTGTAATTTGTTTCGGTTTTTTTAACGTAATGGTCGCCTATCTCCAGGCTTGTGCAATCGGCTGTGAGACCGCATTTTAATGCTGATGCTATACGGGGAGCTAAATCACGACCTATTGAACTGGCACCAAAGAGTACAATTTGAGGCTGATTTTCTTGTATAATTTGCGAAACCAAAGCAGAATAGGGCATATTTTGGTAGATTTCTAAGCGCGAATCCTCTGCCTTGTAAATTATATCCACACCATAAGGGAATAGTTGCTTTTCAATATCTTTAAGCTCAGCACCTATTGCAATGGCGCCAAGTTTTACCCCTAATTGTTGGGCAAGTTTTTTACCTTTCGAAAACAATTCAAGGCTTACATCGGCCACCAAACCGTCTTCAATTTCAGTATATATAAATACATTTTTCATTTTTTGTGTGTTTTTTGAAATAAATCAAATACGAATAATTATCCAATGGTGTGATTATCAATAAGCTCCTTCATGAGTGATTCTATATCGGTATCAGATGTGGTGTAGGTTTTAGAATCTTTCGATTGAAGAACTACATTGATTACGTCTTTAACTTTGGTTGGCGAACCCGAAAGTCCGAGCAATTCCACATCTGCTTGAATATCCTGTACACTCCATTCTGCAATTCTTAGATAAGGTCTTTCCACCTGTAGTTTGAGATAATCCTCTGCACTTTCTTGTAATTCTGTTTCTGTATGCGCATGTTTGTATTTCATCACATATTTTGCATTTCTGGAGCGGCATTCAGGGGCGGAGCTATGCACAGTAACTAGCAGTGGATAGGTGCTTTTTACTATTTCTATTCCCCTTTCCAAACGTCTTTTAATGGTGATGTCTTTCGCAGTAATGGCATTAATATTTTCGGCATAGGTAACCTGTGGGATACAAAGCTTTTCGGCCACTTGAGGGCCAACTTGAGCCGTATCGCCGTCGATGGCTTGTCGGCCAGCGAAAATAATATCGTAGGCAGCGATTTTTTTTATGGCCTGCGATATGGCGTAAGATGTTGCCAAGGTATCGGAACCTGCAAATTTTCTGTCGGTAATCAGAAAACCATTATCTGCTCCCCGGTATAAACCTTCTCTAATAATTTCTGCAGCTCTTCCCGGTCCCATGGTGAGAATGGTTACTGTGCTGTTTTTAATTTTATCTTTTACACTCAGGGCCATTTCCAAAGCATTTAGGTCTTCGGGGTTAAAAATGGCCGGCAGAGCACTACGATTTACCGTTCCGTCGGCTTTCATGGCATCTTTACCCACATTGCGGGTGTCGGGAACTTGTTTGGCCAAAACAATAATGTTTAATCCTTTCATATAGTTGAATTGATTTACTTTAATTGAGCCAAAAGTATAAGTCTTTTGACAAAGTTCAAATAATCAATATCTTATGCATGCATATTATTGTTCTAATGAATTGATTTTGTGATAGTCTGAAATTTTAATTTTCAGAATTAGCGTAATTTAGAAAGATTTTAAATTATTTTTAACAAATATCATTAAGCCGATATTGCTATTTTTTTGATTAATAGAATGTTGGTGTAGTGTGGATGTCCGATGAAAAGATTATGTTTTTGGGCAGGTATTTTGATGGCATTTTTTTTTGAGAGAAAAAGTAATCAATTGAAATTTTTTAATGGATAAATCTCCTTTAAAATATTTATCTTTAGAATTCGTTTTTGGAATACAACCAAAAAACCCAAAAATAGGTTTGTTTAATATGCATAAAATTTGGTTTTTCGCTGTTTTTCTTTGCTTTTTCTCTGCTTGTATCAATCAGGAACTGGATCGCGATTTGTTGAGTAAGGAACCCCAGGGAATTATTAGCGCAGCAGTGCCCATTGGCTACAAGCAAACCGGATTGAAAAACATTTTTTTGGAACAATTGCAGCAAGGTAAACTGGTGGAAGATGCTTCCGGTCTTTTATGGTTTAAATATCAATTGCCTTGCGATACCTTATCGGCAGCCGAATTATTCAAATTTCCCACCATTAATCAGGGCTTCCAGATGATAAATATGAGTGGAAAGGCCATACAACTGGATACTTTAACACAAACTTTGGTATTGCAGGATACTTTTTATGTTGATTTTGCCTATAGCAACGGGCTAAATGGCGAAGAGCTGGATAGCATTGTTGTTGATAGTATGGATTTTAGAGTCGCACTACAAACTGCTTATACTTTAAACGGTAATGCTTTTATTGATTTTCCGGAATCTCGTAACAACAACAATTTTTATACTAAAAAACTCATCATCAATAGTGATAATTTGTTTAGCGATTGGAAAAATTACAGCCTCGTGCTCAAAAAAATTGATGGAGTGGCTAATGCAATGCAAATGGTTTTGCGTTTGGAATTATCGAAATCTGATGAAATTATTCCGGCTGGTGCTGTCATGGCTAATTTGAATATTCAGTTTAATCGATTGGTATTTAAAGGTATATACGGATATTTGGGACAGTTTTCGTTTGATTTGCCAACTGTAACAAGTGTTTTCGATTTTTATAACCAAAAACTCCAGGGTTCGTTTAATTTCGACCACCTAAGCCTTAAGCTTGTTTCGGATAATTCTATTGGTTTGCCTTTTGGTTTTTTTGTGCAAGAAATGAGTGTTACCACTACTGATCTGCAAAGCCGGCAGATTGTGTTTTCTGATGTTTTATCTGCCCAAAATCCTGCCATGCCTGCATATCCTTCGTTTTTGCAAATAGGGCAGCGCATTGCCGATACTACTTCTATGGATATGAGCAGCTTGCAACTTTTCTCGGAGAATTACGCCACCGAGGCCATTGCGCAAATCAACGGAACATGCAATCCTGATGAATTTTCAACGCAGAACTTTGCACTCAATTCAAGCAAAATGTTGCTCAATCTGCAATTTGATATTCCGTTTTGGGGAAATACCAAGCATATTGTTATTCAGGATACTTTGCCGTTTGTGCTGAAAGACTTTTATGCAGATGATTTTGCTTCTATTCAGCGTTTGCTGTTTATTTTAAATACCACAAATGCATTTCCGATGGATGCTGCCATGCAAATATATTTTTGCAATCAATCTATGCAAGTATTAGATTCTTTATCGGATGAGGCTTTTTTGATTCCAGCTGCCCAAGAAAAGCAGGCAGATGAAAAGGTGGTTCCGCTGGTGAATGAAACCATCAAAATAGCCATGTCCAAAGAGAAGGTGCTCACCTTAGAGCCAACATGTTATATCATTATTCGTTCTAGTTTAAATACGCTGGGTGCCAACGATTTGCCGCCACTTTCGTGGAAGTTTTACGCCGATTATTATTTGTTTGCCCAAGTGGGGGTTGCCGCCGAATTGGAGAATAATCCGTAATTTTAAGGTGGTTAATATTGATAAATTTATTTTAAATTAAGCCTTTGAAAAAAATATTGTTCGTTATATCTTTCTTTGCTTCGGTTCAGGCTTTTTCTCAAAATCTGATGCTTTATTCTTTGCGAGAAACGCCCAATAGTTTAGCTCTAAATCCTGCTAATGCGCTACAGTGTAAGTTTTTCATCGGAGTCCCTGTATTATCTGCTATTCAGTATCATTTTGCATCATCTTCATTCTCTTATAACGATTTTATTACACAAGGAACTGGCTCAAAATCAGATTCCCTTATTTTTAATTATGCGGCAGTTTCCGAAAAAGTGAAGCGAAACAATTTTGTCAATAATTCAATTTCTTTGGTTTGGATTGATGGCGGATTTAATCTAAAAAAAAGCTATATCAGTTTTTCTGTTAAATCTGTGGCTAATTTTAATCTATATTATTCCAAAGACTTAATTGATTTATTCGCAGGAAATTGGAATAGTGCGGAGGATGAACCCCTTAGCTTTCAATTAAGCAATAATAAACCGGATTTGCTGGCCTATACCGCATTTTCGGGCAATTTTTCGAAGGAATTTAATAGTAAGCTACGTTTAGGAGTTAAAATTAGTTATTTAAAAGGCGCAATGCTATTTAAGGCTCCTAAATCCGATTTTGAAATTGCCACCACTGACAATCCTCTTGCTATTTCATTTTCGCCTGATTATAAGATCCAAGCATCTTTTCCTATGACTTATTTTACTGATTCCAGCGGAAAGATTAGTCAAATCAGGCCTGTGTTTAGCAGTCCGATTCAGCATTTTTTATGGAATAAAAATAGAGGAGCATCCTTGGGTTTTGGTGTTATTTATCAGATTAATAAACAATTACGTTTTTCCGCCAGTGTCGTCGATTTGGGTTTTATTTTTTGGAAATCCAATGCAATGACATTACAGGCCAAAGAAAATTTTACTTTTACCGGATTTGATTTGAATCAATACACCACAGGCACTGCAATAGCCACGGATATTAGAACGCTATTGAAAGATTCGGTTAAAAATTTAATGCATTATACTCATGAAGAAGATGCTTTTTTTGTGCCATTGCCTGTGCGTAGTTTTTTTTCTGCGGAATATCAATTGTCTGAAAAACTGAATTTTAGTACCATATCGGCATTTTTTTTTGCCAGCCATGCAATCTTTTGGCAGCAAAATGTGTCTATACAGTATAAATTACACGAAATGCTAAAAATAAGCAGTGGAATTAATTATATGAATCACCAAATCAATAACTTGGGTCTTTCGTTGGTTTTTACTAAAAATCCAGTACAATTTTATGTAAGCACCGATAATGTGGTATTCAGATTTGTAAAAGACATAAAAACAAACTATCTTTTGCCTTTCGAAGCTAGGTCATTAAATTTTAGTTTCGGACTGAATTTGGTGTTCGGATGCAGCACCAAAAATTTATCCCGCGATAATTCTATTTGTCCGGCGTATAAATAGATTTCCCTATAAAAAAGTAACGATTAAGCGGAACAGGAAATGCCTATTCCTACCATCAATTTTTAATTTAAATAGTATACAATGACGATGAACCGAAAACGAAAAACAGGTCTTGTCTGGTTACTTCTTTTGTTAGTAATCAATTTGCAGGCACAAAATGTGGAGCTGATTTCGACGGATAATTCGCAGCAAAATTTTCTAAATGCCTATCGATGGGTGTTGGAGAGTTCGGTGAACGATTATCATGGTACTTCTTCTTTTTTTGACAAAGATTTATTTCCTGCCTATGGAGAGCACTCCGTTTATTGGGTAATGTCGGGGGTAAATAAAGGTAAGTTTTTAAACTATACACCTAAACCTACAGAATATGAAACTGTTACAAGTGTGTTGGGAACTAACTACAATTTAAATGCAGTAGAGCATTTGTCTGTTCAATTTAAGGGAAATGCCCAAAGTATTGCAATATTTAAAAGTGAGATGATTTTTGCTGAGCAATCGGTGAGCTGGCAAAGTAATTATTTTAAGTATATTATTGATAGTTATCTGTTTAAAGACGCATCGTATTTTGTAGATGAGCAGAATATTCTCCAGAATGGCTTTTCGGGAAATACCAAAATGCTTATTGTTCCGGCCTTTGCTGAGGGCGAGACTGACCCAAAAACATACATTGACAGTGTTTTTCTGAAAAATCCTGGAATTGTGCAAAAGATTGAACAATTTTTGCAAAATGGAGGAACTATCTATACCGAAGGAAATGCAGCTTATTTTGCGGCTAAATTGGGATATCTGGATACGACCAATTTTAATTGGAAAGATGTGTATTCGCCTGCCGAAGGTATGGCCGAAATTAGCTTTAAACAAAATAGCGAACCTTTTTCCTTTGTAGCCGAAAATACCAGTTTATATGCATCGTCCATTCCCAAAATTGATAATCTGGAAACAAGCCAGATTTTAGCTACCCTAAATACTGATAATCGGGCGGTTTATTTCAAATTGGATAAAAGCAACGGAACCATTTTGTGCAATTTGGGTATCCCGGCAGCCGGAGGTTATCCTGGCGTGGCAGAAGGTAGCAGGCAATTGCAGTATACATTTAACGCTATACTTTCGGCATTTTTATCGCCTCTGGATATTACTCGTTCCGTTTTTAATGTAATTCCAAATGATATAATTGCCAGCGAGAATGCTGTGGCTTACGATGCAGTAGATACTTTTTCTGTGATTATACAGTTGCGAAATCTTACCGGAAGCACAATATCCAATATACAAACCACCGAAATTATTAGCTCATATTTTAATTTTCTCGATATAGCTACTGCCGGCGTTAATGTGGATGTGCATGGCGATACATTAAATTTTTCGGGTATCTCGGTAGGAGCACATAGCGATGTCATCATCAAATACCGTCTTCTAACACCTTCTCCCACAGATTCGGTTCACCAAATTGTGGATCAATTTCTAATTCGTTCATCGTTTATTAATGTTTCTTCGAATAAAACATATTATCAATTCGAAAACAGAAATTTCGCGCTTAACAAATACCGCAATTATGCCGATGTAATGTTTAGCGCTCGCATTGTAGCAGATGCCGATGTAAATTGGAAAAACTTTCTGGGGCTCGATTATCAGCCTTTCAAGGTATTTATGATCATGGAAAACAAAGAGCGTACATCGGCTATAAATACGGTTTATACCCAATTTGTGCCCAAAGATGTGCCATTTTATTGGACTGATAATTCTATCAATATACCTATTTTGAAGACTCCGGGAGGCAAATTTGTAGATGTGTTGCGCGGAAGCAATAGCGAAACAAATCCCGATTTTGATATGGACAGTGATGGAAATCCCGATGTTTGGCTGGATACGGCTTCTATTTATCCCAAAGGGTATATCCTTACCGAAGACTCCGTTTATTGGCTTAATCCTTGGAAACATTTAATAGACAGCACTGCAACGGCAGTTTATGAGGATATTGACCACGATGGGATGGTGGCTCTGGATAATGATGGTGATGGAATAATTGATGTGCATGAGCCAGGCGATAAAATTAGGGTTTGGAAAATTACCTGGAATGTGCAAACTATGCCCGGATATCAGTATTACGACCCTTATTGCTCTTACGAAATGTGGATTGATCCACCGGATTTAGTGCCGCTTTCAAAAGGGGTGGGTTATGCTTACGGAAATTTGCAGAAAGATGAAAACATGTTTTATCCTTTTGCCCCGGATATTGAATTGGCCAATTTGAACGACACATCCTGGTCTTACTGGATGGAAAGAGACGAAGACGGTAAAGTGATTTGGAAAAACCTGATTTTGCAATCGATAAGCAATTACGAAGGATTTGCTTTTGTTGATTCTTCTTATCAAATGAAGCCTACTGATTCTCTACTGGGGCTGGTGCCTCAGCCGCACAGAGAGTTTATTGCAGTGGTTTCGCTTGGTGGCGAAGAAATTGATATGACGCATCCAACTCCGCAAAAGTCGTTTTATTCTAAGGTGGACTATGAAACTATTTTTGGCGAACAACGCACTACTCCTATACGAACTACTTATACTTATTATGCTCCATTGCCTAATCCTTTACAATTTGAGTATCTCAGCAATGGTTTTACACTTACCGACCCCGAAACAAAGGATACTTTGATGGAATTACCCAAATTTGGAATGGCAGATATTCATTTTGAAATTAGTGCTTCTACTGAATATACTTACTATTGGATAAGAAATGTGGGATACGATGTGGATTATAATGATCCTTCGCTTTCCATTGAGGATGTAAATGAGTTGGGTGATGGTGTTTTTGGCTATTTTATTTATGAAATTCCAAAAGGTTTCGGAGATTATAAAATTAGTCTTCCAAAAAAAGAAAGCGGTGAATTTGATTTGGCTTCTATAGTAAAAATAGATGGTACAAATTATCAAAAATGGATTGATAACCCAAATACAGTTAACGAGTTGGAGATTTGGGAAACACCTTTTACCTATCAGGTATATGTGCCTCAGATATTGATTCCGCCTGCGCTCGACGACGACAATTTTGATGATGTGGATGATTGGATTGACGACCGCGGTGACCGTTTTCAGTCGGAAACCGGATATTTGCACGATGCTTTTATGTTGGGAAATGGAGAAGATTATCCAATTGGAAGCGAAGGCGTTTTTCAACACGAAGATTTTGGCTATGCCATCATTGATTCAGGCTGGTCGGCAGGTGTTGATAATACCTATGGCGATGACCATTTTGAAACACTCGGAAAAACAAGAATTACTATTTTGGCTCAATACGAAGGCAAAGGAAAAGAAGGCTTGGTGGAAATTGGAAAAGGTGGCACCCTCGTTTGTGAAGAAATTTTCGGAGGTTCACCTTGGGTGATTCACAGCCATATTTTAAATGCTTATGCACAAGGGGTAAATATTCAGTTGAGCAGTGAGATATCTCCGCAAAACATTCAGTACGGAAAAGATACGGTTTACATTAAACATGTAATCGAAGATTTGGATGAGCCGCGCGATTTCGATGATAAATTTTCGCCCTACAACAGCTCGTATGGCTTTGGTGTTTCTTCCGCAACCGTTATGGCAGGCGGAAAAGACCCTTGCAGCCTTATTTCTCCAGATTTGGAAACATTCTCGATCACCGATTTGGATTACGACAAGGCCGAAATTACACTTCTTCCATTGGCCGATGGTTCAAATCCTGATTTAAGTGATTTCCCAAAACAAGTAAGTGGAACTTTTATCGAATTTAAGGTTGAAATCAATAATGGTTCCGACCTTAATTGGGAAAATGTGAAAATGCAGGCCGATATTCCTATAGAATTGGGTGCTTCGGATGTGGTGCTTAACTATGTGGCCTATCCTCGTCCGTTGGTGCCTGGCGACGATATTGGTACTTTCTCGGCCGGATGGCGGTTTAACCAACCCGAAGGTGAAGTACTGGTGAAAATGGGCGATTCGCTGAATTTATTGCAGCCATCGCGCAGGGCCTATTTTGTTTTTCTACTGAAATTAGATCCCACACTTGCCAATGGCGTATACAGTATTGGGTTTACTTGTAGCGGCACGGAGGTGAATTACAAAGGAATATCGCCGGCAGAGCTAAATCTGGAAATTCCGGATGCTTATTTTAGTGTTACCAATAAAGACGAAAATGGTAGACCATTAGATTATCAAAAAACGGTGATCGGACAAGCTGATTTGCTGCAAACCAATATACTGGGTAATCAATTTGTTTTGCCTTTAAATAATGCTAAATGGTCGTTGACTAACTTAAATATAAGCGATTTTGATACTTTAAGCAACAGTTTGCCGGCTTCGGTAGTCGGAAATAACGAAACTATTGATTTGGTGCAATTCAAGGCTTTTCCCAATTTGCAATACAATAAACTGTTTATTCTGGAGCAAGTAGAAACCAATGCCCAAAGTTTGGCCGACACTTTAGCCACATTCTCTGAAAATTTGCAGTATACTTATCGCGAAAAATTGTATCAGGTGGAAGATACGGCCTTAAAAGTGCTGCCACTCGGCCCAATGATTGAGATTGTGCGTAAATTAGAAAGCATCAACGGTGTGCCATATACGGGCGAAGCCATTTCTTTTCAAAATTCGGTTATTTTACTGGGGGTAAACGTGGCTGTGCGAAATTATGGCAACGATTTGGCAAAAGATGTACAGGTTCAAATTTATAATGATTCTACCTACGCTATTGAAGCTGATAGTTTACCCGAAAATTGTGAGGTGGAGAATAATCATGTGCGCTACTCCCTCGGAACAATGATTCCGGGAGGCACAAAAGAAACTACACTTTATTACAGGTTTACTGATATCGATGATGATGATTTGACAGAAGTATTAAAATCTTTCAGCTCTGCTTTTTCCGGCGTTTTGGTAAATGCTCCTTTCTATGTAATCGATTCTATTCCTTTAAATGTGAGTGTGTATGATTTTAAATTGAAAAACATTAGTCTGGAAGATCTTGGCAATGAATTGTATAGTATTACGGCCACTGCTGTAAATAGGGGCATTCCTGCAACTAATGTGAAATTTGAAATAGTACCGGTAATCGATGGCGTAAACCAGAATCCGATAGGCGAATCTACCATTTTCGTGTATCAAAATCGTCAAATTGCACAATTGTCGGCCCAATATTCCGCCGAAAATCAAACAGCCGATATTACCTTTAAAGGAGTAATTGATTATGATAATGCTTTTGTAGAGCTTTTTGAAACCAACAACGAAGAGTCAATTGTAATAGAGGTAGACACTACATCCGGAATTGCCGATTTGGCGCAATATCGTTTTAGCATTTATCCAAATCCGGTGAGCACTGTGCTCTATTTTAATTATACACTTATTCAATTACCCGATAAAATCAGACTACGAATTATTAATTCTTCCGGACAGATGATAGATGAAAAGATAATTTCTGACTATAAATCAGGCGAAAATCAATTGGAGTATTTGGTTCCGGAATTGTCAAAAGGCAGCTATTTTTACCAGTTCGAAGCCAAGTTTGGCGAACGAAAACAGCTCTTTAATGGCATATTTATAAAATAAATTCCTGAAAGTATTTTTAGAAAAACCTTTGGAAAATTACAACATCCAAAGGTTTTTTTATTTTTATCTACATTCTGGTATACACGTAAATTTGTAATACATATTGGGAACATATAAAAATGTCTTTGAAATATGGTTCAAGAATGAGATAAATAAGTGGAAAATCCCTTATTTTGAGTTTTTTACCACAAAGTAACTTCGTGTTGAAAGGTTTTACCACAAAGGACTCAAAGAATATCACGAAGAACACAAAGGAAAAAACTTCGTGCTCTTTGTGAAAACCCTTCGTGCTCTTCGTGTT
>DYOH01000136.1 GCA_020720625.1 Acetofilamentum sp.
AACGCTGGCAGGGGTATAATCATTTTTTCAATCTTTTTAGACTGAACTCATGTATTAATTCCACCAGAACCCAACACAGCCAGGGTATTTGCTTCTAAACTTCCGCTGTTGCTTATCATCACAGGAATCAGAATTTCAAAATTGGCCAGATAGTCGATTTCGGCAAACAGAAATGCTTTTCCTTTTAGCCTGATATCTGTTCGTCCATGTAAAGTACTCATTTTCAATTTATAGCTAAAGCTTTCATTATCACGCAACACCTTCTGTATAACCACCATTTCTTTATCTCCGCATTCTACCGTAGGCAATTCGGCATGCCTTAGAAAGGCAAATTTCTCCGGTATTTTCACTACCAGAATTATGCTTGCATTTCCGTTTGCAATATGGGCTAATAGTGCACCCGTTTCTTCAAAATTGATTGTTTTCATGTTTGATAAAAATATATCAAGATAAGCAATTAGTTTTTGCTTATCTTGATATATTATTGATTAATTAATGCTAATGAATAGATTTTAAAAAGTTTATATAATCCTAAAATTTATATACAAAACCTGTGCTAATACCAAAAGCATAAGGGTAATTGTCTATCTCGGGATTTTTATTGATTGGCGTAAGCGAGTATTTAAAGCCGGGTTCAAAATTAAAATTTAGTTTAGACGAAATTTCATAATCAAAACTTATTCTTAAATTGGTGCTATACCTAAAATTGTTGAGATTTTCGGTTTCACCTATAAACATTTTATTGTTATCCTCCTTAAAAAAAACTTTGTTCCCAAGAAGCACGTCGGTATTTACACCGCCAACCACCCAAAAATCGAGTTTTTTATCAATAAGTTTAAACCTGGCATTAAAAGGTATTTCTAAATAACTAAAATTCTGAATAATTTCGGCATTTGGGTTAATAATATTTCCTAATGCATCCACATAGCTGTATCCGCCGGAAATTTGCCCGATAGATGTTGGCTTTGGAATAATAACCCCTGCCGATGTTAGCACTTCATAGGCCCTACTCTGATTAGGATTTGCCTGGGCATAAAGCATATTACTACTTTGTCCTAGTTGCGAATAATTAATGCCCGACTCCATCACAAATCTATTGCTGATTTCCAGATTTATGCTAAGTCCACCAGAAAATGTAAGTAATGCCTTTTCAATAGAATTATAGTAATCCGAAGAGAGGTTCGACTGGTTATTTTTCATCTCACGATAAGAATAAGCAGGAGCAAACTGCCCTCCAATGGCCCATTTTTTGGGAGCATTCCTTATCTGATGTTGCACATTTTCATCAAAGAACACACTTTGCAATGCAATTAGCTCCTGTGGACTTATTTTCTTTTGCTCGGCTCCAATAAAGAATTTAGGTTTATTGGTTTCCAGAATAGCAAGTTCCGGATATCCTATTGGGTTTAAAGTTCCAATTTCAGCAGAATTTTCCACAGAATCGGTTACAGATGTTTTATTCCTGATGCTGCTTGATTTTGCATGCGAAACCAAATCTCTATCGCTTTGAAAAGCTTTCCTGTTTTTCTCTAACTCATTGGTGAGTTTGATTTCTGCATCGCTTTTAGAGAATAACTGTTGAGCAATTTCGTTATTGGTTTGGGTAAAAAGTTTGCTTGATTGTTTAAAACTCACAAAATAACCAGTGCCAAATGAGATTAGCAGAGCAATGGTAGCCGCCATACCTTTCCATAAAAATGGAGGAATAAAGCTATTTTTTTTTTGTTTTATATTAGCCTTAATAAACAACCAAGCATCATCGGGCGGCGACACCTGATAATGGTAGAGTTTATCTTGAGCTAATTTATCGATATTATTTTTCATTTATTTGCTAATAATTTATCTTCTTCCCAATCAAAAAACGCTTTTACTTTATCCTGCAATATCTTACGTGCTCTGGAAAGATTAGATTTTGAAGTACCTTCAGAAATTTCCAGCATATCGCCAATTTCCTTGTGCGAATAGCCTTCTATGGCATATAATTTAAATACTGTTTGATATTGAGGACTTAATTCGTAAATGAGCTTAAGTAAATCGTCGGCAGAAAGTTGTGCCGTAACATCTTCGTAAGACAAATCCTCTTTATAATCATCAATATCGCTGGTAGCATACAAGTAATAGTTTTTTCGGTATCTTTCAAGCGCCGTATTAACCATTATTCTTCTAACCCATCCTTCGAAGGAACCATCGAAACGGAATGTATCCAGTTTATTAAATACTTTTACAAATCCCTCCTGCAAAACATCTTTTGCAGCATCATAATCTTTGGTATAAAGCAAACAAACACCAAACATTTTGCTTGCAAACATTTTATAAAGTTCTTCCTGAGCTGTGGAATTACCTTTTATACAAGATTTTACTAGTTTCTCTATTGGTTCCAAGCGTTGGTGTTTTAAATTAGACGTAATAATTATTTGATTGGTTGCGTTAGCAAACACATCTTAAACGATAAATCTTAGATTGAGATTGCGCTATGCAAAAATTCCATAGCTTAAAGTTCCTTTTTATAATTTACGTAGGCCATAATTCCATCGAAATATCCAAGAGCTACTTCTCTAACCCTTTCGGAAGTTTTTATTCCATTAATTTCTATGGTTTTATTGGCTAACTTTTGTATTTCGTCAACATTATCCTGATATAGCGTCTCACCATAACACAGAGGCCCGTTTATCATACGTGTTAGAGCTAAATTTCTGGCGTAAACACCATCAAACCCAGTATAGTTAGCCACCTTATGCATATACAACTGCGATCCATTTTCCGGATAATTTGGCACATTCAACTTCTGGCTTAATCTTGTACCCACAAAATAGGATAACTCGATAGAGCGTTCAATTTGGTTTGAGAGCAGAATTCGGGCAAAATTAAGCCTTTGCTCTTTATACTGCATTTCACCGGCAATATAGGCACCGGGAACAAATGTCATATTATAATTACTTTTCGTTGGATATTGATTCCCTCGAGCATCCCATCTTCTATTTTCAGAATCGGCGTTATAGTGAATTATTAACGTGAAATGAGGCCTGAAATTGTTTATTTTTACAGCACGCTGATGCAATTCATATCGCTGAAAAAAAGCCTGATAAATATATCTTTTATCGCTAGAAATTAATAATTTGTTGGCAATGGTCTGGGAGATATAGCCATCTCTTAAATCATTTATAACGGCATCAGTAAGGTCGTCTTTAATCCAATCGTTATAAGACTTGTCGAAAGCAGTCCAGCCGTGCTTTTCGCGGGTTAACAAAACCGTTGCCCCCAATTTTTCGAGTGTATCCTTAATGAACAAAGCTGTGGTAAATGTAAGTTCGGCTTCGAAAACCTCTGCAACTGATTTGTCGGGCAACACAATACGCGCAATACGCATTTCGTCGAGCGCTTCAATGGCATTTCCGGCAAAATGGCCGGGGTCGAGAGCCACCCGCAAACCTTTGAGCGGCTTAGATGTAGGATTTAATTTAAAAGGCTCAGGTTCGATTATTATATTTCCAAATTTTTCAGGATTAAATTTTTGCTCGCCCTTTTGCGAGTATAAATCTATAACTTTATTAATGGTGAGCGAATAATAAATTTTATTGTACAAATCGGATTCATCAAAATATATCATGCTTTCTTTACGACCAATTTTCCAGTCGCTTGGCGAAGCATATAACTCTATCCCTTTGGTATTTAACTTATAATAGTAATTTACTGCCGGACTTTTCACAGATAAGTTAATCTTCTCGTTAAGAGACATAGAAAGCGCAGGCGGACTCTGAATCTCGTCTTTGGTGTTGTTTTGCGAGGGAGTAATAATACTAAAGAAAGCTAAAATCCATAACCACATAAATAAAGGGTATTTATTATTATACGCACGAAAAAATAAATAAGTATAAAAAGAAAGAGAATTTTTTTGATGCCAAATTTATAGCTATTTTTGAAAAAATACCGAAAAATTTCATGGAACGAAAGTATAAGAAAATTCCGGTTAATACAGATTATCTCGAACTAAACAATATAAGCACAAAAAGTAAGCCACAATGGCCTAACCATTTTTCCGTAATCAAGGCAGAAAATTTTGTATATGCAGATTTTATTGAGCTTTACAAATCGGTTGGCAGCAGATGGGGCTGGACTGCCTTTTTGTTGCTTTCCGAAAATGAAGTATTAGACCGGCTTTTTAACGCAAATACCCATATTTATTATATTGTAGAAAAAAATAATACGGCCGGATTTTTCTATCTAAGCCAAACTAATAATCAGGCAGAAATTCTGTACATTGGGCTATTGCCACAATACATTGGAAAAGGACTAGGTAAAATTCTCATACAAGAAGCTATTTACAGAGCTTCATTGCTTAATGCTGCCTTGCTTTTTCTGCATACTTGCGAATTTGATCATAAAAATGCACTTAATGCCTATATAAAATCAGGTTTTAAGCATGTAAAAAGCCAAACAGATTGGGAATTTTATCCATTAGATTACATAAATCAACACATGACAATGACAATAAACGAAAGACTAGAAGAGCTAAGAGCACTTATGTCGGAAAAAAATTTTGATGCGCTTGTTATTGTAGGTACAGACCCTCATATAAGCGAATATGTACCCGAACGATGGAAAACCCGTGAGTGGATTTCCGGTTTTAGCGGCAGTGCAGGTAGAGTGGTTATTACACAAGAATTTGCTGGTCTATGGACAGATTCGCGCTATTTTTTGCAAGCCGAAAAAGAACTTGGTGCCAGTTCTTTTGAACTAATGAAACTAAAAGTGCCACACACACCCGAATACATCGATTGGCTTTTTAATCATATCAAACTATTTGGAAATGTGGCCGTAGACGGTAAACTGGTTTCGCACACCGAAGGCACATTACTTTATAATACTTTATCTCAAAGAAAAATTTCTGTTGATTTTTCGCTTGATTTCATTTCGGATATCTGGAAAAACAGACCGGCATTTCCGCTTGAAAAACCATATATACTCCAACTAAAATATGCAGGTGTTTCGGTATCTGAGAAAATTGAAAAATTGCACGATACAATGAAAAAAAACAAATTCGATTTTGTGCTGGTTTCGGCACTCGACGAAATTGCCTGGCTCCTGAATATCCGCGGAAATGATGTAGCTTTTAATCCGCTTGTTTACGCCTACATGCTTGTATCTACAAGTGAATCAATATTATATATTCATCCGGAGAAGCTTAATCCCGAACTTAAATCATACTTTAACGAAAATAAGATTGCCATTAAAAATTATGAAGCCATAGACCAGGACCTTGTAAATTTAGCATTTGGTTCACGCATTATTGCCGATGGAGACAAAACTAACAAATATTTAACCCAATTATTACCCGACTACACACAGCTAATAACAGGCATTAGTCCGGTAGCTGAACTAAAAGCGGTAAAAAATACCGTAGAAATAGAGAATACAAAAAAAGCCATGATTAAAGACGGCGTGGCATTAACCAAATTTTTCCGCTGGGTAGAAGAAATTGCATTTTCAGAGAGCGAAACAGAATATACGCTAGGTATTCAGTTACAAAAATTCAGAGCAGAACAAGATACTTATGTAAGCGATAGTTTCGAGCCTATTGTTGGTTTTAATGCCAACGGAGCCATCGTGCATTATTCTGCCGACAAAGAAACGGCATCAAAAATTATGGCCAACGGCATTTTGCTGGTAGATTCGGGCGGCCAATATCTCGAAGGAACTACCGATATTACCCGTACAATAGCTTTAGGAAATTTTCCGGAAGAAGCAAAAAAAGACTTTACCTTAGTGCTAAAAGGGCATGTTCAACTTGCAATGGCTGTTTTTCCTGAAGGAACAGCAGGCTATCAACTAGATTTGCTGGCAAGAATGCCTTTGTGGCGCAATGCAAAAAACTATGGACACGGAACAGGACATGGCGTCGGATATTTTCTAAATGTGCACGAAGGGCCGCAATCTATTAGGCCTCGTTCGGCAGTACATGTTGCATTTGCTGCAGGAATGATTACATCTAACGAACCAGGATATTATCCCACCGGAAAATACGGTATACGCACGGAAAACTTAATTCTTTGTACAAAAAAAACAGAATCGGCCGACGGAAATTTTCTGGAATTTGAAACTATTTCCTTATTTCCAATCGACCGCAAATTAATTGCACCCGAGCTACTTAGTAAAGATGAATTAAACTGGCTAAACGAATATCATTCGAGAGTATACGAGGAATTGTCGCCTTACTTAAACAAAGAAGAGAAATTTTGGCTTAAAGAACAAACCATGAAAATAAGCTAATCAAAAAATGTCAAAAAAATATTCGTATCCATTTCAGTTTACGAATTTATATGCAGAAAAAACCAACTTGACTCAGCTAAGCCCGACATAGGATTTTCGGGCTTATTATATGGCCAATGCATACATATTAAGTAGGGGCTGCTGAAAAATAGTTAATTATTATTAAATCAATATTATAAATCAAATATTTGTTACTTCAATGCATGGTTTTTCATGCATATTGCTGTTTTTCATGCATTGATTCTTCATTTACAACAATAAGCACTTCGAATTAATAGTGAGCATGTATTTTTTTAAGAGATATATTTATAATTAGCCGTAGCATTTATGCTACGGTAAAATTTGACATCAATAATCGGCTTTAGCCTAAAAAATATCAATAATTTTTTGGCTAAAGCCCCATATTATAATACATTCATGCATTCCGTAGCATAAATGCTACGGCTACTCATTTTCTCAATATACCAACCCAATTCAGCATATTCCCCACGTTCGTCTCAGGCTCTTGCCTTAGACGTTCTATTTCTTAAGGCTTTGCC
>DYOH01000137.1 GCA_020720625.1 Acetofilamentum sp.
TTCTATGTTTCTATGTGGTTCAAAAAAAAATCCATATCTAAAACATTATAGTAATTTCGCCACTACGTGGCTTAAAGATGCTAAAAATTCTAATTGCTACAAAGATATCGCCGCTAACGCGGCTAAAATCAAATATATACTTGAGCAAATATAAATTAAGCATTTTATAGCCTTAACGCCTAATTCAAAAACAAACTATTTTTGAATTTATGTGTTCTATGTTTCTATGTGGTTCAACAAAATCTATTTTGAATTTATGTGGTTCAAAAAAAACTATCGAAAATTCGCATTTTAACCAAATATCGCCTTATACACCCGAACATAATAATCCATCACTTTACACCCGCAGAAATATCGTCGCCTCGCGGATCCGAGCCGCCTTGCAGCATTCCGTTAGATAGAACAAGAACTGCATCCAGTTTTCCAATATAAGGTCGCAATTCCAACACATGCCCCATTTGGTTTAGATTTTTAATTATGCTTGAGTCCAGGCCGTTTTCTTCATAAAGAATAATGTCGGGTAGCCATTGAGAATGTGTTTTTTTTGCATCAACAGCCTGTTGAATATCCATATCGTATTCAATAACATTAATAATGGCCTGATAAACCAGGGTTATGATGGTAGCACCTCCGGGAGTTCCCACAACCATGAATAATTCGTTGTTTTTTTCGAGAATTGTAGGAGTCATGGAACTGAGCATCCGTTTTTGTGGAGCAATAGCATTGGCTTCGGCGCCAATAAGGCCAAACTGATTTGGTACGCCTGGTTTTACGCTAAAATCGTCCATTTCGTTGTTGAGAAAAAATCCGGCATTTTCTACAAAGACTTTCGACCCATAATTACCATTCAAGGTAGTTGTTATAGCAATAGCGTTACCTTGTTTATCTACAATCGAAAAATGAGTGGTTTCAATGCTTTCTATTATTTCCACGCTACCCTCTTTGATGTCGGAAGAATTCGTTTTTTTGTTTAGTTTGATATTTTCAAATCTTTGGGCCAGGTAAGTACTGTCGAGTAGCATTTGCTGTGGCACGGGATAAAAATCGGGGTCTCCAAGATAGCTTGCGCGATCTGCATAAACCCGGCGTTGCAATTCTGTTGTAAAATGTATTGTCGCAGCAGAATTGTGGCCTGAAGCTTTCCAATCAAAATTTTCGCTTCCCTTTAACAATTGAGCCAAAGCAATACCGCCGCTCGAAGGTGGTGGCATGGATATTACTTTGTAATTTTTGTAGAAAATTTCTATGGGTTTGCGCCAAACTGTTTTGTAAGCATCTAAATCGGCTTGGGTGATGATACCTGCTTTTTCGTTCATTTTTTTGAGCATGGCAGCAGCCACATCGCCTTTGTAAAATCCATCACGGCCGTTTTTCTGTATGGCTTTTAGTGTTTTGGCCAATGCAGGCAAATGCATGGTGTCGCCGGCTTGCCAATTTTTTACGAAATACATGGCTGTGCCGTTGGCTTTTATAAATGCTTCCTGGTAGCTATTGAGTTTGTCGGCCTCGTCTTTTGTAATGGCAAAACCATTTTCTGCGAGTTTAATGGCAGGTTCTATTAGGTTTTCGAAAGCTATAGTACCCAGTTTTTTGTGCAAATCAATCATTCCCTGCACGCTACCTGGCACACCTACCGATAATGCACCTGTTGACGATAAATCCGGAATTACATTTTGCATGGAATCCAGATACATGTTGCGCGATGCTTGTAATGGAGCTTTTTCCCGGAAATCAAGCGTTCCGGTTTCTCCATTGTTTTTTCTGTAAACAGCAAATCCGCCTCCGCCAATGTTTCCGGCACGCGGGTATACCACAGCAAGTGCAAAATGCACACATACTGCTGCATCAAAGGCATTGCCACCTTGTGCTAATATCTCTGCGCCGGCCTTTGAAGCCAAAGGATGAGCAGAGGCAAGCATTCCATTTGGTGCTTCAATGCCCCGGCCTGTAATTATTTCACTTGTTTTTGACGTTTGCTGGCAAGCTACAAGAGCAAGCAGGCCTACAACCAGTAAGTGTATTTTTTTATTCATTTGCTGTTTTTATCGTTTTATATTATTCAAATTGCTTCGCTTAGTAAAATTTTTCCAATCGGTAATCCTTACAATTTTTTTTGTGGTAATTGCTGTAATAATAGCCAATGTAATAATAAATTAGATCAGACTATTTTATATAGTTACCGTGCTTCAAGCCAATAATGCTCTAAAATACTGAGTTTCGCACTTGTTTCTGGTTTCAAATGAAACAAAGTTATTTTTAAGGAAAAATCGGCAAAAGAAGCCAGGTATAAAATTAATCTTTTATCCTGAATCTTGAGTTGTAAAGTCAAAATAAATTTTCCTAATCGTCATTTTCCCGGACAGCTTAAGAAATGCGTTTGGTATTTTTAGCTTACATACCAAAGGCAATTTTTTTTAATGCCATAAACATTGACTAGTTTGATTTTGTAAAACGTAAAAAAGAGCCCGAGAGCTCTTCAAACGTTAACTAAAATCTATGTGAAATGATGCCTAAGGCCTAAAAAAACTAATTTTGTTTAAAAATTTCGTCCACCTGTTTTGTAAATAGTCTGCTATTTAGTAATTTAAGTGTTCTTATCTTGTCGTCGCAATTTAAAAGCAGGGAAATATTATTATCGCTACCGCCATAAGAGACCATGCGAAGTGGTATTTCGTTTATGCTGTTAAGGATCTGCGCAACTATACCTTTGTTTGCGGCCAGAAAATCGCCGACAATGCATATAATACTTTGGTTTCTATCTACTTCAACAGTACCAAAATCTTTGAGTTCGTTCAAAATTTCGAAAAGCTGTTTATCGTCGTCGATGGTTACCGAAACAGATACCTCTGATGTGGTAATTAAATCAATTGGGGTTTTGTGCTTTTCAAAAATCTCGAAAACTTTACGCAGGAAACCATAAGCGTTCAGCATGCGGCTTGAGTGTATGCGAATGGCAATAATACCGTCTTTTGCCGCAATGGCTTTGATGTTTTGTTTGTTGGAGTTTTGCGTAATAATTGTTCCGGCAGCCATTGGTTCCATAGTGTTTTTTAGGAATATCGGAATTTTTGTTTTTTGTGCCGGAACTATGCAGGTGGGGTGCAAAATTTTGGCTCCGAAGTAGGCTAACTCAGCTGCTTCGTTATAAGATAATTCCCGCAAGGGAAAGGTATTTTCTACGTATCTTGGATCGTTGTTGTGCACACCGTCGATATCAGTCCAAATTTCTATTACATCTGCTTGTAAGGCAGCACCAATAATGGTGGCGGAGTAGTCGCTTCCTCCACGACCAAGGTTATCAATCTCATCGTTTTCGTTTAAGGCAATAAACCCTTGGGTGATATAAAGTTCCCCCGCAGATGTGTTCGGGATGAGATTTTGCAGCAGGACATTAATTTTTTGCATATCGGGCTCCTTATCGGCGTTAAGCCGCATGAAGTTTAAAGCGGGTAAAAAGTAGACTTTTCTTCCGAGCATCATTTGATATTCGTAGAAAATACTAGTCGACATTTGTTCTCCAAAGGATAGCAGTTCGTTTGCAATTTGCTTATTTAGCGATTGCTGAATTAACTGTTTGGCACGTTCAATATAAAATTGTATATTTTGAATGGCTTTTTTCCTGTGGGTTTCATCGCTTAGCAATTCATAAATTACGGTATGATGGGCTAGATTAACTTTTTCGAGTATTTCTAAACATTTAGAAATTTCGTTTTTTTGCAGATGATTTGTTATTGCAAGCAATTGATTGGTTATTCCGGACATGGCCGAGAGCACAATAATTTGTGCATCTTCAGAAGATATGATATCGCTTACTTTTTTCATCATAGAGGCCGATTGTACCGAAGTGCCTCCAAATTTTAATACTTTCATTTTTGCTGCGTTTCTTATTTTTTACAAATGTAGGGATGACGGTTTTTATTGCGAAATTTTTGCTATTTTTGTACCAATTTTAAACAAAATGTTAAGAATTTAACAAAATGATTACCATTGGAACGGCAGTAAAAGAGATTATTCAGCTTACACCATATTTAGAAGAATCTTTGGCTGATGGCTTGATTAATGTTTCTTCTCTGGCACGAAAAATTTTGCCACAAGTGGAAGCTCGTTTACTTAAACCGGTGCAAGAGGGGGCTGTGGTTATGGCTATTAAACGTATGGAGCCGAGTTATTACCATAAAATAAATATCGGCCTGAAAAATTTTGTCAAGAATTTGGGTGATTTTATCGTAAGAAGCGATTTAATGGATTATACTTTTCAAAATTCGCCCACTTTAATTTTTAGGCAAAGGGATTTACTTAAGCGTATTGGCGAAAATCAAAAAATTTTCTACTCGGTTTCACGCGGTATTTTTGAAACTACACTTATTGTAAGTACTATTTTTGCCCATGATACGGATGAGATTTTTTCCAGAGAGAAATTGCTCTCGCGAAAGCAGGGTTTATCGTCTGTTACAATTCGTTTGCCTGCCGAGAATACCGAAATCAGTGGCTTTTATTATTATATTCTGAAGAATCTTGCTTGGGAAAATATCAATATTGTGGAGTTAATTTCTACAACCAACGAGTTTACTATTTTAGTGAGCGAAAATGATGTAAATCGAGCTTTTTCTGTGTTGATGAGGCTAAAAAAGACTTCCTAATCTGGTATAAATGTCTTTTAAATAGGGTCTGCTGAAAAACTTAAATAGCAAGATTTTGAAATAGAATTTAAGAAATTGATTTTCATTTCTTTGGGTAAATAATAAGGTAATAAGGTATTGCTATTCCTTTTACAATATTGTGTACTAAGGTGTAAATAGCAAATAAGGTTTTTTTTATCACTTATGTTTGGGGCACACCTTAGTAGAAAAAAACTGTAGCTTTAATTTCTACCTTATTACCTTATCCTATATAAGTATAAGGTTTTCGCGAGTTCTGCTTTAAAAAGCTTGCACTAGAAATTATAATCTATAGAAGTAATATCCAAAGGAACTTATTATTAGCGTTATTTCAGCAGCCCCTAAATAAGAATGTATAAATAATGAGCACGCAGCACCAAAATTATATATTCTATTTCGCCACAAAGTGGTTTTAATGCGCAGCGAAAATTTGCGCTCCTAATGCGGGAAAAAACATAATTGCTTATAAAACGATTCCGAATTTGGTATTATCCAATTTTCACCGCTCTACTTAATGGACTGTATTTGGTTACGTTATTTTTTATTTCAATTTTTCGGCGGCATTTTTAAGTATCTTTAAAGTGGTGCTATCGCTAGCATAAACCGAGTACCAACCTTGGGGTTCGTGGGGTGGATCACCGGTAAAGGCATCACCTTCTTCCCATAATTTTCCGGCATGCCTTGGAGTGCCCTCGCCCGCAAAACTCCAGATATTAAACCCTGCCAGTACTTTTTCATTTTCGGGTTTTAGCAAAAAGTCTGTTACAAATTGATAAAATTGATTGCGATAAATTGTTCCCGATTCTGGATTGTAGGCTCCCGAATCTCTTGCCAAACCAAATTCTTCGAATACCAGTGGTTTATGTAGTTTTTGGGCAATCTGCAAATGTTCGTTCAGGTAGTTTTGCGATAGAATTACCGCCGAATCGTATGTTTTTGCCTGTTTGTAAGGATTGTACCAACCCCAGTTTTGATGCCAAAGATGTGCCGTCAGATAGTCAATGTTTTTGTCTAAGTGGGCTTTTTCGTAATCTTCCATTATGCCATGATGCCCAACTTTTCCTTCGCTGCCTATGCTAACAAGGTGGTTGTAATCAATACCTTTTATAAATGCGGCCGTTTCCTTAATCCATTGGAGCAGAATTGTACGGTGGAGACTGTCTTTTTTGCCACGCGGTTCGTTGGCCAATTGCCAGGCCATAATGGTGTTGTCTTCTTTGTAAAGTTTTCCGTTGAAGGTATTTTTTCGGTTTAATACAACAGTGATATGTTTACGAAAGGCCTCCACTGCCGCTTCATTTTCGTAAAATGAAGCCGCATAGTGCATGTAGGCGTTCCAACTTCCCGAAATTTCTTCCAAAGGATATGGTATAGATCCGGCTCCAAACCATTCCTGGTATTTGGCCATACCACCTGTCCAAGGCCAGTAATTATTCAGAACCAAAACGGCTTTTAATTCTCTTTTGTTTAATTCATCGAGCACAAAATCGATACTTCGGAATAAATTTTCGTTGTATTCGCCTGCTTTTGTCTGCAAGCTTGGTTTTACACCAAATTGAATTTCGTCGCCGCCTTCGCTGCAAATTTGTATACGTAAATTATTTATTCCTAGTTTTTTTAATCCATCTAGTTCTCTTTTCAAGCGTTCTTCTCCGTTTTTTCCACTTGCTGCCAGATTGCTTGCGTACCAGTAATTTATTCCTACAAAGCGATAAACTTTATCTCCAAGCATTAATTGGCCTTTTTTTACTTTTACAAATTCAGCGCAATCTTGCGTTTTTTGTGGTTTCGGATTGCAGGATGTAATTAAGATGGCCAAAATTAAGAAAACCCATATTTTCATATATTTAGATTTTTTGTCACAATTAATTGTGCGTTTAAGGTATTTACTTATTTATACGACTTTTTTTG
>DYOH01000038.1 GCA_020720625.1 Acetofilamentum sp.
TTCGCATTTATACGAGCTTAAAAAAAGAGAGAGTTTTTAGACCGGACTCATATATTATTTTCTTCATCATTTTGATTAAATTTTAATCTGTTCAACATTAAAATGTTACATTAATACCACCCATCAATGTTCTGGCTTGTGGATAGTTACCCAAATCAATACCATAATTAAATACGCCACCACCAATTTCGGGATCGTAACCGGAATATTTCGTAAACGTGAATAAGTTTTCGGCACTTACATATAATCTCAGCTTGCTAATTTTAATAGCATTGGTTAATTCAGCAGGAATAGTATATCCAAACGACAGATTTTTCAATCTTAGATAATCTGCATCTTCTACATAAAAATCACTGGCTGTTTTAAGGTTATTGTTGTTATCCAACAAGGTAACTCTAGGATATTCGGTGCTTGTACCTTCACCTGTCCAACGATTTTCGTAAAATTCGGTACCATAGTTGGTATAAGGCTGGTCGTAACGACGGTAAGCCATCCAAATCTGATGTCCTAGTGCGGTATACCAAAACATATTGAAATCAAATCCTTTGTAATTTAAGGCAATATTCAAACCACCTGTAAAATCAGGCATTGGGTTTCCAAGATTTACCCTATCATCGCTGTCGGTAAGTTTACCATCGCCGTTTTGATCTTTGAATTTGAAATCACCTGGTTTTGCATTCGGCTGAACTTTGTTGCCATCAGCATTTACATAAGCATCAATCTCGGCCTGTGTCTGGAATACACCTTCTACCTGATATCCCCAGAAAAATCCCATTGGTGTACCAATTTCGGCTCTTAATACCTGGCTTTGACCAAATCCGGCATCACCGCCAGTAAGAATTTTCTCGGCATTGTTGATGGCCAATACTTCGTTTTTGTTGTAAGCACCGGTTAATGTAATATCATAGCTGAAATCTTTCATTGAATTGTGGAAACCGAGTTCTAACTCAATACCCTTGTTTGAGATTTCGCCACCGTTAACAATCGGAGGAGTATTACCTAAAATAAGTGGTGCAGGCGCTTGTACTAACCAGTCTTTGGTTTTCTTCTGATAGAAATCAATACTTGCTGTAATTTTGTCGTTCATAAAACCTAAATCCAAAGCTACGTCAATTTGCTCTGAAGTTTCCCATTTTAAATCGGGATTAGGAATACGAGAAGGCTGAATACCATTGTACTGAATAGGATCAACACCAAAATAATATATCTGACCATTAGACATAGTAGTAGTATAGGCAAAATCACCAATGTTAGCATTACCGTTTTGTCCCCAGCTTGCTCTAATTTTACCAAATGTAAGAATATTGTTTTCTGGGAAGAAACCTTCTTTTGTAAATACCCAACCTGCACTAGCCGATGGGAAAATACCAAATTTGTTGTTCGGGCCGAAACGAGAAGAACCATCGCGGCGAACAGTAGCGCTAAACATATATCTTTCAGCAAAATCCACGTTGGCACGGGCAAAATGCGAAAGGAATGTGTTCTCGGCGTATCCGCCCCAGCTGTTGGCACTTGCAGGATCGGTTGCATTATTAATATAAGCATGCTCGAAATCATCGAAAATCAAAGTAGATTTAGTACCGCCCAAATTGGTTGTCCAATTTTTGAATGCACTATGTCCGGCGATTAAGTTAATATGCCAATCGTTGAAATATTTATCATAAGCTACTACATTTTCCCAGTTCCAAGTAACATATTTGTTAAATTCGGTGGTTACGCGGTCGAAATTATTGTATTTGGTCGACGACAAATAATAGATTGGAGTGAAACTGCGTGAATTAACAAAAGCATATTCGGTGCCGTAGGATGTACGGAAAGTTAATCCTTGTAATGCATCCATCAGGTGACCAAAATTTAGCTCGGCAAACACACCTCCAATGGCTTTGTTTACAATACCACTATTGTTGCGAATTGATAGCAAACCAACTGGGTTTGTAATCTCTTGCATACCTAAACCATATTGTGCAGGAAATGCGTAAGTACCATCTTCGTGCATCACCGGAATTACAGGCGGCATATTCAAAGCCTGTGCTAATGACATCCCATATTTATCATTGGCATCGATACCTTTAGTTTCGATATAAGCCAAAGTAAGGTTAGAACCTAATTTCAGCATACCAAAATCCTGAGTTACGTTTGTTCTCCAAGTAATACGATCGAAATACGATTTATCTTTGGCTACAATGCCTTGTTGCGAGAAATACGACAAAGAAGATGAATAAGTAGTATGTTCCGAACCACCGCTAAAGCCAAAAGTATGGCTCATTTTGGGAGCATCGTAATGGAACATTTCATCCTGCCAGTCGGTATTAGCTGTAAGCGTATCTATTCTGGCCTGATTAAAAGGAATAGGCTGATTAGCATTGGCAGCCGCCTCATTCATGATTTCGAAATACTGGTCGGATTCCAACACTGACATTTTTTTCCATGGATTTTGAGAACCATAATAAGCATCGTAAGTTACAGTAAAAGCCTGATTCTTTTTGCCGCCTTTTGTTGTAATTAAAATTACACCATTGGCACCACGAGCACCGTAAATAGCAGCAGAAGCAGCATCTTTCAACACTTCAACCGACTCAATATCCGAGGGATTAAGATAATCAATAGCAGCGCCACTAGCTGGCAAACCATCAATTAAATACAAAGGATCGTTGTCTCCATTGGTACCAATACCACGAATACGAATAGACACTGCCGAACCGGGTTGTCCGCTGTTGCTTGAAATAACCACACCGGAAGTTTTTCCTTGAAGTGCCTGAGTAACTCTTAAATCGGCGCTTTTAGAAAGTTCTTCGGCAGATACCTTAGAAATGGCACCGGTAACCAAACTTTTCTTTTGCACACCATATCCTACAACTACAACTTCTTCCAAACCAATTTCGTCTGTTTCCAATTGCACATTAATCACTGTTTGGCCATCAATAGCCACAGTTTTAGATTTCATGCCCACAAAAGAGAAAACAAGTTCGTTAAACTCTGATGGAACAGCTAAACTATATTTTCCATCGAAATCGGTAAGCGTACCAATTCCTGAAGTGCCTTTCACGGCCACCGTTACGCCTTGAATTGTCAAACCGTCGGCTGCGCCGGTAACAGTTCCGGTAATTGTCTGTGTTTGAGCCATTAGCCCAAAACTAAACAATGTAAAAATTAAAACGAGATAAAACTTCATCATAGAATTAATTAATATTAGTTATTATTTAAGGAAAAAATTTTGTGTTATCGATCCTATTTGCGCTTTAAACTCGCCTTTTTCAGTAATCCATTTGTTGTCTATACCTACAAAAGCCATGTCCAGCGCCCTTACTTCAAAACTCACGATTTTGGTTTCCCCTGGGTTTAGTTCAATTTTGCTGAAACCGCGTAAACGCTTCACAGAAGGCGTAATGCTTGCATATAAATCTGAGATGTAAAGCTCAACGGTTTCTTTGCCCACTCTGCTTCCGGTATTTTTCACATCTACCGAAATTGTTAAAGCAGTGGTTTCGGTAAATTCTGTTGAACTTAGTTTCAGATTGCTGTATTCGAAAGTGGTGTAGCTTAATCCGGTGCCAAATTCAAACTGAGGATAAAATTCGCTTCGACCTTTGCCCATATCCAATTGCTCGGTAAACTTATGATCGTAAGCAACCAATGCGTTTGGAAAGCGCGGGTAAGTATAAGGAAGTTTTCCCGAAGGATTAGCATCGCCAAACAACACATCAGCAATGGCCTCCCCACCTTCGTTGCCGGGTAAATACGCCATCAGCACTGATTTGTAGTTTTCGTTTATTTTGCTGATAATTCTTGGTCGACCTTCAACTAAAACCATTACCATCGGTTTTCCGGTAGCGATTAATGCATTGGCCAAATCAACCTGTGCTTGCGGCAGATATAAATCATCAATATCACCGGGCTTTTCCGTGTATGAATTTTCGCCTATACACAAAACAACTGCATCAACAGATTTGGCTTTAGAAACCGCTTCGGCTATATTTACTTCTTTTTCAAATTCGCTGCCCAGTACATATACCACTTTGGCCTCTCCTATTTTCTGTTGAATAGCCTCCAAAATAGTGTTTTTATCTTTGGCATATTCATCCGTTTGTTCGCCCTGCCAAGTGTAAGACCAGCCACCATTAAGCGCACGCATAGAATTTGCTGCCGGACCTACAAGCAACACTTTTTTGTCTTTGGATAATGGTAAGGTCTGGTCCTCGTTTTTCAAAAGCGTAAGCGATTCGATTGCCGCATTCTTGCTAAGCAAACGGAATTTTTCGCTACCAAAATCGGGATAATCCTGAGGATGAGTAACCGGGGTTTCGAATAATCCGAGTTCTTGTTTTACCCATAAAATTCTGCGCACCGATTCATTTATTCTTTCCTCGGAAATTTCGCCTTCATTTACAAGTTCTAATAAATAGGTATAGAAAGAAAAATCGTCGGGTACCATACTCATATCAATACCAGCCAAAATGGCAAGTTTTACGGCTTCTTTAGGGGATGCCGCTATTTTATGACGCGTGTATAAATATTTTATATCTTCCCAATCGCTCACAGCAAGTCCTTTAAAATTTAATTCGTTTCTGAGCACTTCGGTAAGCATCCAGGAGTTGGCGTGAGCCGGAATACCATTTACTTCGGCCGAATTAACCATAAGCGTATGAGCGCCTTGTTCAAAAGCAGCCTGAAAAGAAGGCAAGAAATATTCGCGTAAATATCTTTCGGGAATCCAGGCCGGCGTACGGTCTTTACCGCTTAAAGGAGCACTGTAGGCAAAATAATGTTTTGTGCAGGCAGCCACTTTGGTTTTGTCGGAAATATCATCTCCTTCGTAACCTTTCACAAGGGCTTTGCCCATTACTTTTGCCAGAAATACATCTTCGCCAAAAGTCTCCCAAAAACGAGGCCATGCAGCATTTCGTCCCAAATCAAGAACCGGCGAAAAATTCCAGGGTATTGAAGATGCTCTGGTTTCGTAAGCTACAACAGCACCAATTTCTTGAACCGCCTCCGGATTTCTGGATGCAGCCATATTAATCTGTTGAGGAAATAGCGTTGAACCTATGGTATAATTTACACCGTGAATTGCATCTATACCATATATAATAGGAATACCCAATCGTGTTTTGTTCACAGCCGCATCTTGTATCTGTGAAATAATAGAATGCCAGTGTTCTTGAGAATAAGCATGTCCGGCATTATTTAAAATTGAGCCAACATGATATTCGGTAATGGCCTTCATCAATTTTGCCGTATCTAAGCGGTGTGGATCCGGAACATTGTAAATTTCGCCCACCGAAATCACATCGAGCGTAACCTGTGTCATCTGACCAATCTTTTCTTCGATAGTCATTTTAGAAACAAGTTCTTCAATTTTGTCACCATATTGGTTTGCTGCATTCGTTTGCGGTTTGTTGCACGATGCGATAAGCAATCCGATAACGAGCCCTATGGTAATAAAAATGATAAACAGTATAAATAGCTTTTTATTCATGATGTATTTAACAAAAATTAAGAATTCTAGCTTTATTCCCTAACGCATCAAACTTACTGCAAGCGTTTGCGTTAAACAAAATAAGGACTACATCTATTCTACATCATGTTAAATGACATACTACATTTTTACTACATCACATTTTGGTTAAAATTTTATCAATTAACGTTTTAGCAAAAATGATGGATTAAATAATTGTTAAGGAATTTTAAATTTGAAGCATAAATTCGAAAAGATTCTGATCACTATCTATGAATAATTTTTTTCTTAATCTATAGCGCCCAATTTCGACACCTCTGACAGAAATATTCATTAAATGAGCAATTTCTTTGGATGAAAGATTAATGCGTAAATAAGCACAAAGTTTTAAATCTTTGGGGGTTAAATCCGGATAATGCTGTTTTAATCGTTTAAAGAAATCGCCATGCACTGCTTCGAAGTGCTTTTTAAAAAGCTCCCAGTCCTGATCGAGTCTAATCTCGTCGTCAATAGATTTAATCAACTTATTAACTTGCATAAAAGCTTTAGAATCTATTTTACTTTCCATCTGCAAAAGCTGATCTTTTATGTTGAGCAAAATTTCATTCTTATGGGTATTTTTAAGCGCCACTGTAGCTAACTCTTTCTTTTTAAGATCAAAATCCAGATTTTTTCTTTCAATTTCGGTCTGAAGCATGGCATTTCGCAATTTGATAATTTCTTGTTCGGCTAATAGTGCAATTTTATCGTGCTCTTCTTTTTGTTTTGTCATCAACTCTTGCTGCTTTTGTTTTATAGCATTCTTGTCCTTTTCAATTCTCAGAGAAATAAAACGCGAAACGATATAAGCAAAAATAACCGAAAAAAATATGTAGATAAAATAAGCCAAATAAGTTCTATACCAAGGCACGAGGATAGAAAATCGAAACTCTGCCGTTTTGCTTACCTCGCCATAAACATTGAGCGCCCTTACTTTAAAAATGTATTTACCAGGAGGTAAATTCGTATATTCTTTCTGTTTTCGGTTTACCCATTTGCTCCATTGTTCATCAAAACCAATAAGGTATGTGGAATACAATGTTTTGTCGGAATTCTCAAAAAAAGGTGCAGAAAACCTAAAATACACCGAATTATTTTTATAAGGTATTGATACATCATTGTCGAAAAATGCTTGATTTCCGATTAAAAAAGAATGATTACTTCCGGTTAATTTTATTTGTTGAAAAATAGTTCTAAAAGTGCTATGCATTGCTAATTGGGGTTTCTGTTGATAACAAACGAATCCGTTTTCAGTGGCAATGATTACAATACCTGAGTCGAGCAAATTAAAATATTCGAATCCCGGAACCAATGTATTTCCAATTTTATTAAAAATGTTGTTTACAGATTCGCCCATTTTACTAAGAAAAGCTACTTTACCATTATTAATATACCAAGTATTTCCAGCTTTATCATCAGTAAAGCAACAAGGATTTTGCTGCTTAAACTTTTGAGCAAAATCGGAATTTCGATAAAAGCGCTTTGTGTTTTCATCAAAAGAATAAATACCATCTTCTGTCGAAAAAAGAAATTGATTCCGCCAGCTAAATACATCATTGGCAAAATTGGAAGGTAAGCCCTGCTGCTTATTATAAAACTGAATTTGTTTTACTTTGGATAAATCCTTGTCTAAAAAAATACGGTAAATTCCTTTATAACCATGGCTCATCCACAGTGTTGAATCATTGATCGGCCTAAGTATTCGCGATGATTCGTTAAAACCCTCCAGCTTTCGAAAAAATTGCCATTGTCCGGCTTTCGATTTTTTTAGTAAACTAAGTCCGTTGTAAGTGCCTACCAACAGCGCTTCAGGTTGTGCTTTTATAGGTACAAAAATCCAATTTCCAATTTCTTTAGAAATTTTGCGTGCCGTATTTTTCTCCACTACATATACACCTTCGTGATGACCGCAAAACAACTTATTATCGTGCACAAACAAGTTCCAAACTTGTCCGCCGGTTCCCTCAATAAATTCTGCCTTTTGCGATGCGCCCTTGGATAAATCATAAACATACAGACCCTGATTAGTGCCGAAATATAATCTGTTTTCAAAGTAAGCCGAAGAATAACCTGTGCCCATAATTCCTTTTGCTTCGCTGAATACAGAAAAGGGTGAATTAATTTCCATGTATGAAATACCGTTGTCCAAACCTAGCCATAAATTTCCGGAATGATCAAAAAACATAGACAATATGGTATTGTTTATCAAACCTTGTTCTTTTTGTATGTGCGAAATAATTTTTCCGTTTGTGTGCATCAGGTATAATCCCTGATGAATTGTCCCAAGGGCAAAAACCGTATCAGATAAAAACTGCGCACTGTAAATCTGAAAATTATTGATTTTATTTGCCGTATTAAGCTCCTTTTTCTCCCATGAATGTTTTTTTTGGACAAAAAGTCCCTTCGACGATATTAACGCTAAATTTTTATCGGCCATTTGATGTATGGCCACTATATCTCCAATATTATCCAAATCATTGGTAATAGTATTTGTTAAACCAGTAGAATCAACTAATTCCAATAAACCTTGCGATACATCGAAAACGAATAATCGATTAACAAGGGCAAACGAAAACTGAAACTGCCTGTTTTCGAGAATTGGATACACAATTTGGCCATTATAAGCATAAATTGCCGTAAATGATTGAAAATAAACAATATTGTTTATTTTATGGATTCGCCAAACTTCTCCAAAATTATTTTTTTGGGGCAATAATGCAGATAAAGAATGATATTGAAAGAAACCCGAAGAATTTCTTTCAAAATAGCCAAATTCTTCGAAAGCGCCTGCATAGACTCTTCCATCGTTATCGGCATGTACAACGCGCACAACCGAATTATTTGGCATTGGATAAACATACCAGGATGTGGCATCAAATCGAATTAATCCTGAATTATTTGCAAAGAAAATCTCCCCCTCGGAATTTTGCGTTATGCTCCAGTTCTGGGTTCCAGCTTTGTAGATGTTCTTAGGATAATTGGTAATAAAAGGTATCCCTTCGGAAGAGAATTGCGCTCTTGAAGATTGAGTGATTGTAAAAAAATAGAAAGCAAAGAGCAAAAATTTTATTTTTGTTCCCATGATAATAATTTCAGTTTTAAAAGCTAAAGTATTCAAAATTTTCAAAATCACTTCATCAAACTAATTATACTGTATCCATAAAACTTTGCTCCACTCTGTTAAACAAAATAATGCCCACAAAGAGAAAAACTATAGCAAAAGTCGTACTGTAAAGCAATCCATTTACAGAAAAAGAGCCTGCCCCAAGCAACGAAAATTTGAATGCTTCAATAACAGGTGCAACAGGATTAAGCATTACCACAATTCTCAGATTGGAAGGAACCATAGAAATTGGGTAAATTATTGGGGTAGCATACATCCACAATTGCACTCCGAATGCCATTAAATTTGCTAAATCACGGTATTTGGTTGTAAGGCTTGAAATAATTATGCCAACACCTAAACCAATGGCAGCCAACAAAATAAGGTAGAATGGTATTAAAAGTACCGTCCAGTTAACGGCAAATAAACCCAGCTTAAAAAAATAGATGGTCATAATCAAAAGTAATAGGCCAAACTGAACCCCAAACAAAATAAGATTAGAAATGACGGTAGAAATTGGCGTAACCAAGCGAGGAAAATAGACCTTTCCAAAAATACCGGCATTTGCCGTAAAAGTACCAGAGGTCCCATTTAAACAGGAAGCAAAATATTGCCAACCGACTAATCCACTCAAATAGAACAATATAGGCGGTATATTATCGGTAGGAATATTGGCAATTTTGTTAAAAACAAAAGTATAAATAACTGTACTAAGCAATGGTCCAATAATAAACCAAAGCGGCCCGAGCAAAGTTTGCTTGAATCTGGCTACAAAATCGCGACGCACGAAAAGTTGAATTAAATCGCGATAATCCCATAATTCTTTTAAGTTGATATCCAACAGATTACGCTTGGGTTTGATGTACATTGTCCATTCCAATTGCTCTTTATTTTCCATGATACAATACTCTTATATATTTTGGATGTGAATATAATGAAAAGTATTGAAAAATGCGACTTCCAAGAAAAATGAAATCAAATTTTTAGTTTTGGCTTAACATAATACTACAGCAATACAGTCCATAAAAAATATAACTCAATGCACTGAATGGTATTAATAAAGCCTGGCGTATATAGATATTTTTAATTAAAGGATAAATTAAATTGATTAGGGCTAAAATGCTGGGTTAAAGCGCGTTTAATGAATTATGAAACAAATGTAAATTAATGACATACAGCTATTTGCAATAAATTACAGAAATTTGGACAGCAAATTTAAAAAAAACTGCAATTTTTTTTTTTATTTTGATAAGTACCTCTCCGACCCCATTTCTAAGAACCTAGCACATTTTCTTAATGAAACACATCCGATAATGTTACAAAATTGCCATACTCTGATAGAAATATATACAAATTTCACTATCCGATATATTTTATATTAATGTAACTTTACACCATAATTTTAGGTTTGTGGGTGCAATAATCGCTAAGACAAACATAAAAAAACCTAATTTTCCACATCTCACGGGTAAAATAAAGCCTGGTTACCAAAAGTTATCCACATCGCATTGTATTTACATAAACATAAAAGCCATTCTAATGTTCTATTACGTTCTTGGATTAAGGTAGCCACATCATAATCCCCAGATTCTGCAGACAGAATTCTTTAGACCCGCAGTAAGTCAAAACAATTTGTCTGCTACGAATTTAGAAAATTGTATACAAATAGAAACAAATCCTTCGGCAAATCAGATTCTACAAGGCATTACAAAAGTATGCCTAACTAAACAATTTGTATACAAATCTAAAATTAGGAATTTAGATTTGTATCCAGTCGAAAAACATTTTTAAACGTTAAATTATCAGTAATAAAAAATAAATATCAAATATTTTTTAGTGTTGATAACTTTTTATTTCATTTTTAATAAAAAATGAAAATAAAAACCAAATAACTTCAAAATGTATATTCAAAAACCTTACCAGGTATTTTGAATGTTTCAAAAATTATTACCTTGTTGCCATGAAAAGAAATTTAAAAAGAAAAAAATATGCAACTTACTAATGATAAATACTTTATTAGCGGAATAGAAATTAATGATTTGGTGAAAGAATATGATACTCCGCTGTATGTTTACGACGGTGCAAAAATTAGCGAACAATTTCGAAAAATGAAAGATTCGCTAAAAGTGAAAAACTTCAAAATTAATTATGCTGCAAAAGCACTTACCAACATTTCCATACTAAAATTGCTAAAAAAGTTAGGCAGTGGTATAGATGCCGTATCAATCCAGGAAATAGAACTGGCACTAATTGCAGGTTTTGCACCCAAAGATATCGTTTTTACACCCAATTCGGTAAGTTTCGAAGAGATAGAAAGTGCTATACATAAGGGCGTTAGAATTAATATCGACAATATTGTAATGCTCGAAGAAATCGGACACAAATATCCACAGCTTCCGGTGGGCATTCGCATCAATCCTCACATAATGGCCGGAGGCAACAGTAAAATATCTGTCGGACATATTGATAGCAAATTTGGTATTTCGATACATCAAATCCCGCTTGTCGAACGCATAATCAAAACATTAAATATCAAAGTAAACGGTATACACATGCATACAGGTTCTGATATTCTGGATGTTGAAGTATTTTTGTATGCGGCTGATATCCTGTTCAATACAGCCAAACATTTTCAGGATATTGAGTACATAGATTTTGGAAGCGGTTTTAAAGTAAAATACAAAAACGATGATATAGAAACCAATATTGAAGAGTTTGGAGCGGCTATAAGTCACAAATTTAACGAGTTTTGCCAAGAGACCGGAAAAGAAATTTGCCTGATGTTTGAACCGGGAAAATACCTTGTAAGTGAAGCCGGATACTTTTTGGTGAAAGCCAACGTTATAAAACAGACCACCTCCACAGTATTTGTTGGAGTGGATTCAGGTTTTAATCATTTAATCAGGCCTATGTTTTATAACGCACACCACGAAATAATAAATATTTCTAATCCAAACGGTAATCTGCGTATTTACACAGTAGTTGGCTATATTTGCGAAACAGATACTTTTGCCTGGAACAGAAAACTGAACGAAGTAAGACCAAACGATATTTTACTATTTAAAAACGCAGGAGCTTATAGTTTTGCCATGTCGTCGAATTATAACTCCCGCTACCGTCCTGCTGAGGTATTAATCCATCATGGCCAAGCCATGCTGATTAGAAATCGAGAAAGCCTTGATGATTTACTAAAAAATCAGATTGAAGTGGAAATTATTTGAAAATCAAAATGCCAAAAAACTACTTAACATAATATACACACTATGAAGCGCATATTCTATATACTAATCATATTAGTTTGGCTACCCGGCTACTCACAGCTTATAAAAAATAATGAAACAAGAAAATTCGATATTCAATTTACAGATATTCAATGGGAAATAAATCCACACCATTTTTACATCAGCGGAAATGTAAAACATATTATTCAAATAAATTCCGTTGCAGCCGAAAAAATTGATTTCGATTTAAATAATTCGCTTAATGTAGATTCAGTCTTTTTAAATAATAAGATTGTTACATTTGAACATATAAATAATAAAATATATGTAAATTGTTCGGGCAATAAAAAAGATACTACCCAAATTTATTATCATGGCGAACCGGGAAATTCCGGATTTGAAAGCTTTTCTCAAACATTTCACGATAATCAGCCCATTGTATGGACACTTTCTGAGCCTTATGGAGCAGTTGATTGGTGGCCGGCCAGAAATAATCTCGAAGATAAAACAGACAGCATAAGAATCGCCATAAACTGCCCTAACGGATTTATGGCCATCTCAAACGGTTTACTAAGCGATGTAGTTAATCAGGGAAATGGCAGCAAAACATATTTATGGGAACACAAACATCCGATTGCCATGTACTTAGTGGCATTTGCAGTAACAAATTATTCTCAATTTAATTTATACTTTGAACAACACAATGCAGATTCGGTTTTAGTAGAAAACTATGTTTATCCCGAAGATAGCGCCGCCGCTCTTGAGCAAATAAAAGAATTAGAACCGGCATTCAAACTATTTAGCGAGTATTTTGGACCGTACCCTTTTAGCAACGAAAAATACGGTCATGCCCAATTCGACTGGGGGGGCGGAATGGAACATCAAACAGTTAGTTTTGTAAGCAATTTTGATTTTTATCTATTAGCACACGAACTTTCACATCAGTGGTTTGGCGATTTTATTACCTGTGGAAATTTTAAAGAAATATGGCTAAACGAAGGATTTGCGGTATTTTCCGAAGGATTAGTTACCGAAAAGCTTTTTTCACAAAACGATTTTATTAACTGGAAAAAATACCGAATTGATAGAATCACAGCCTTACCGGGAGGATCATTATATGTGGACGATACAAGTAATATTTGGCGTATTTTCGACGGACGATTAACATACTCCAAAGGCGGAATGGTGCTGCAAATGTTACGTTCTCAAATTGGCGACGAAGCCTTTTTTCAGGGGGTGCGCCAATACCTAAACGATGCCAGCCTAGCCAATAGTTTTGCAGAAACATCAGATTTACAGCAACATTTCGAAAATGCGAGCGGTGAGCAATTAAGCAACTTTTTTCAGCAATGGATATACGAACAAGGTTTTCCAATCTACACAATAAATTATGGCTACTCCGAAAATTCGGTTCAAATTATTGTAAACCAAAAGCCCTCGGTTCTAAATGGTCCGGTATTTCATCTCAAATTACCTTTCCTTATTGAAGGAAAAAATGCAGATACAATTATTTGGCTCGAAAACACACAAAAAGAGCAGATTTACACCGTTGACCCTAAATTTGTGCCTAGCACAATCAGATTCAATCCGTATTTCGACATTTTGGCTAAATGGAAAGAAGAAGATTTGATTTTTGATAAAAATGAAGTGCTCCTATTTCCCAATCCGGCCGATGATTCCATTAATATTATGCTAAAAAAGCCCGGTACAGCCTTTGGCTATCGATTATACAATAAAAAGTCGCAATTAGTACAAAAATCAGATGAAGAGTTAATTAGCCCGTCGAAAATTGATATATCCATGCTAAAAAGCGGAAATTATTATTTGGAGTTAATTATAAATGGAGAAAAAATACATAGCACATTTGTAAAACTATAACAAAAAAAATCCAATTGATGAGCAAATGCACATCAATTGGATTTTTTTAATACTTCCAGATCAGAATTAATCAAGAAAATTAGCTTTGGTGAGAACTTGGTAGTTCATATAATTTTCTCTATTTTCATTAGCCTTATAACTTAACTAAGCAAAGCCAAAAAATCTGAACCGGGAAAGCCACACCAAGTAAAGTTTTCCATCATTTAGAAGCAAAAACTAAAATGTTTTGAAAAATGCAGGTCAATTTATCTTAATCTCGTGGCTTAACTCCATTACTTGCTTGTAGGTATAACTAACACCACAATATCTTTCCTGCGAAAGATTTATCGCCTTCTCTAATTTGTCGAGCGCAAGAGTTTTACCTTCTTTGGGAGTAAATTCGTATATCAGGTGAATCTTAAAAAAATGTTTTGGGTGCTCTTCAGTAACATCACCATCCACATGAACTTCAAACTCCAAAATATCCTCTTCAACGCGCATTTTTTTTAAAATGGAAATAACATCCATTGCAGTACAACCAGCCAAAGATGTAAGCATCAAAGACTTTGGACGAGGACCTTTATTTTCGCCACCAACTTGTTCATCAGCATCAATAAAAAATTTATGACCACTCACTGTGGCCTCAAAAGCCATATTTCCTGCCCAACGGGCAGAAGATGTAGTTTTACTCATATCTAAATATTTTTTAATTGCGCAAAAATAAACTATAATTGTATTCAGCAAAACAATAAAATGCTAATTTTAATTAAATAATTGATTTAAATATACATATAAGGCATGAATAAGATAGAAATGCCCCAATGTGAGCTTTGTTTACACCATTTTAATTCGGTATTTAAGAACTTAAATTCGGAACAGCTTGAAAGTGTGAACTTTGAGAAATCATGCAGATTATATAAAAAAGGGGATATAATCTACCACGAGGGTAATAGAACCAGTGGATTTTATTGCATAAGCTCAGGAATCATCAAAGTATTTAAAACAGGTATCGAAGGACGGGAACAAATAATACGTTTCGTAAAAAAAGGAGATATTCTCGGTTATCGTTCGCTAATAAGCAAAGAAGCAGCATGCTCAACTGCCAAAGTAATAGAAGATGCAGTAATGTGCTTTATTCCGTCGGAAATATTATTCTCGCTCGTAAAATCCAATATTGATTTTGCAATGGAGATTATGCAGCGCACCGCAAAAGAGCTTGGCGAATCGAATAAGTTATTAGTAGATATGGCACAAAAAAATGTGCGCGAAAGATTGGCATCTGTGCTTATAATGCTTGCCGAAACTTTTGAACTCGACGATAATAAAATTCTACAAATAAACCTTACCCGTGAAGAGTTAGCAAACATTGTAGGTACAGCTACAGAGTCGGTTATTCGTTTACTATCTGAGTTCAAACAGGATGACTTAATCGATTTAAAAGGTAGAAAAATTATTATCAAAAATCTCGACGAACTAGAAGAAATAAGCACAATGTATTTATGAATTTTTTTTTATAATTTAAATTATCTTAGTCCAAAACGAGCAATAGCTTGCTTAGACAAATGATGTGTTAAACTAAACCACAAAAAATGAAAAAACTTGTATTACTTATATTTGTGAGCCTTATTATTGCTCAAATATCGGCACAAACAACAAAACTTGCTTTTTTGAATGCTGATAAAATTTTGCAGGAAATGCCAGAGACTAAAGCTGCAGAAGCTGAGATTACTAAACTAAACAAAGAGTATTCCGATTATATCATTCAACTTAGAAATGAATATAGCCAAAAATTAAATTTTTTGCAGCAAAACAAAGATTCTGTATCGAGCTTTATATTAGAGCAAAAAATAGACGAACTAAAAATTATTGAACAAAAAATAAGCGATTTTCAACAGAAAGCCCAAAGCGATTTACTTAAGAAAAGCGAAGAATTGTATGCGCCGGCTAAAAAGAAGCTTTTTGAAGCCATTGAAGTAGTTAGAAAAGAGAAAGGTTATTCCGAAGTATTAAATAGCTCCACCGGCTTAATTCTGGCTTCCGATGGTAAAAATAATATAGAAGAGGATGTACGCAAAAAACTAAATCTAAGATGAATCTTTGGCTCATTATTGCGGCTGCCGGCCAAGGTTTGCGTATGCAGGGTAATGAGCCAAAACAATTTGCGCTTTTGCGCAATAAACCGGTGATAATATATAGCTTAGAGAAATTTAATAAGCTATTCCCGCAAATCAGAATCATTGTATCAATACAAAAATCTTATTTCGATTGGTTTATTGAGCACAAAACAAAATATAAAATTCTACAAGATATTCTGATATCGGAAGGAGGCTCTACCCGATTCGACTCCGTAAAAAATGCCTTAGGCCAAATTAATCAAAACGGTTTTGTTGCCATACACGACGCCGCACGACCACTTCTTTCAGAAAATCTCATCAAAAGATTATTCGATGACGCTTTTTCAAACGGAAATGCCATACCAGCAACAGATTTGAAAGAAAGCATCAGAAAAATTGAAAAAAACCAATCAATCAGTTTAAACAGAAATGATTATAAATTAATACAAACACCGCAAATTTTCCGGACAAATGAAATAAAAATGGCATATAATCAGGCTATACATTCCGAGTTCACCGATGATGCATCTGTAATGGAGGCCGCAGGATATAGAATTTTTTTATCAAAAGGCGAAGAAAACAATATAAAATTAACTTATCCAATTGATTTTCAAATTGCAGAATTATTACTTTGAATCTGAGTATCTTGGGTTCCTACAGAATCCTTTTTTTCTAATTCCTGCATAAACCCAAAAAATGGTTTCTGAAAGATAAGCACAATAATAACGCCTACAGTGATATAAGAATCGGCAAGATTAAAAATAGGAGAAAAGAATATAAACCTCTGACCACCTATTCCGGGAAACCACTCCGGGTAAAATCCCTCGATTAGCGGAAAATAGAACATATCTACCACATGTCCGTGCAAAAATCCGGCATAACCACCACTCTGAGGTAAAAACTCGGCAACCGAATGATAACTATTGCTAAAAAGAAGGCCATAAAAAGCGCTATCGATAATATTTCCCAGAGCACCTGCGATAATTAGTGTCAAGCTTACTAAAAGACCGACAGATGCACCTTTCTTCCGCAAAAATAATAAGTACCACGACATAACAATTACAGCAAAAATGCGGAACAAACTGAGTGCCAATTTTCCCCATTCTCCGCCAAACTCCATACCAAAAGCCATTCCCGGATTTTCAGTAAAATGGATATAAAACCAATGCGGAAAAACAAGAACACGCTCACCTATAAGCATTGTGGTTTTAATGTATATCTTTAAAACCTGATCAGCAATGATTAGGAAAGCGAAAAAAAAGATTAGTCGATTTAATTTAGTCATAAAAATTAGATAAAAAAATGCCGGCTGCAATATTTCAGAAAACAGCACAAATTTTCAAGGACCATAAATGACCCACAAAAGCTCATTACCGAAATCAGAAACAGGTTGTATACCGGCCTGTTTGTATATTAATTCGAGTTATCGAGCCTTTCTTTTGCTTCGATGCTTAAAGTAGCATGAGGCACAGCTTTTAATCGCTCCTTCGAAATAAGTTTACCTGTATCGCGACAAATACCATAAGTTTTATTTTCAATGCGAACCAGTGCAGCTTGCAAATGCTGAATAAATTTTAGCTGACGTTGAGCCAAACGACCCACTTCCTCGCGCGAAAGCACCGATGCTCCCTCCTCTAACACCTTAAATGTAGGTGATGTATCTATTGTATCGTTGTTGTCGCGATGCATTAAAGTGTTTCTCAGCAAGTTATAATCTTCTTTAGCTTGTGCGAGTTTCTCCAGAATTAGTTGTTTAAATTCGGCAAGTTCCTCGTCGCTATAACGTGTTTTTTCTGACATAATTTCAAAACTTTAGGGTATATAACAAAATTATTACTGTAGAACTATTTTGATTGTAGTAAACACATTTTCTTCAATCTCCACAAGTTCTGTTTTAGGTTCTTCCGATTCAATATAGTCTGATAATTCAATTGCATAAGCGAGTGTTTGCGTGGCAATATAAATCTTAAAGTTTTCCACGGCCTCAGCAATTCTGCTGTGTTGTTGAATTTGAAGCTTAATTTTATCGGTTACGTTTAACCCGAGCTTTTTACGCAAATTCTGAATTTTATTTACAAATTCGCGGGCGATTCCCTCCTGCCGCAAATCTTCGCTAATGTTTACATCCAATGCCACAGTAAGAGGCCCATCGTTGGCCGCTAACCATCCCGGAATATCTTCTGAAGTTATTTCAGCTTCTTCGAGCTGAATTTCAACCATCTCCCCTCTTACATCAAATCGATAGATTCCACTTTTTTCGAATTGAGCAATCTCTTTCTGTCCAAAAGATGCAAACTCCTGCGTGATATCTTTCATAAATTTACCAAATTTTTTTCCTAAAAGCTTAAAATTTGGCTTAATTTTTTTTACTAAAACTCCGGATGCATCATCTATAAAATCTATTTCTTTGATATTTACCTCAGTAAGTATAATATCTTTTACTGATGCAATTTGTTCGCGAAGCTTATGGTCGAGCGCCGGAATTAAAATTTTGCTTAATGGCTGACGAACTTTTATATTAACCTTGCGTCGCAACCCAAGTATCATGGACGAAATACGCTGAGCCAAGTCCATTCTCTCTTCCAATTCTTTATTTACCATGAGCAAATTTGCTTTCGGAAAATCGGCCAAATGCACCGATTCGGCATTTTCTTTACCGCTTGCATTATTCAAATCCAGATAAAGCCTGTCCATGTAAAAAGGCGCAATAGGGGCTGCAAGTTTTGCCACTGTGTGCAAACATGTATATAATGTTTGATATGCTGCAATTTTATTCTCGTTGTACTCTTCGCCCCAGAAGCGTTTTCTATTTAGTCGAACATACCAGTTGCTTAAATTATCTGTAACAAAAGTTTGAATTGCCCGTCCGACCTTCGTTGGTTCATAATCTTCGTAATGTTGTGTAACCTCATCAATCAATGTATTTAGCAAGCTTATAATCCAACGATCAATTTCAGGACGTTTTTCAACTGGAATTTCATTCTCGGCAAATGCAAAATTATCGATATTGGCATAAAGGGAGAAAAACGAATAGGTGTTATACAAAGTTCCAAAAAATTTACGGCTTACTTCTTCCACTCCGGCCATATCAAATTTGAGGTTTTCCCAAGGAGATGCATTTGTAACCATATACCATCGCAATGGATCAGCACCATATTTTTCAATGGTTTGAAATGGATCAACGGCATTATTCAAACGTTTCGACATTTTAGCACCGTTTTTGTCGAGAACCAAACCGTTGGAAACAATATTTTTAAAAGCTACGGAATCAAAAAGCATGGTAGAAATGGCATGCAAGGTATAAAACCAACCTCGTGTTTGATCAACACCTTCGGCAATAAAATCGGCGGGGAAATGTTCACCGAATTTCTCCTTATTTTCGAAAGGATAGTGTAACTGCGCGTAAGGCATTGCCCCGGAATCGAACCATACATCAATCAAATCGTGCTCCCTATACATGGGATTACCAGATGCAGAAACCAATACAATGGCATCAACAAAAGGTTTATGTAAATCAAAACTTTCGTAGTTTTCTTTAGAAAAATCGCCCGGAATAAAATTTTTGAGTGGATTTTCGCTCATAAAACCGGCTTCAACCGCTTTTTGCACCTCATTTTTGAGTTGTTCTGCAGAGCCAATACAAATCTCTTCGCTACTATCTTCGGTTCGCCATATAGGAAGCGGAGTTCCCCAATAGCGAGAGCGCGACAAGTTCCAGTCTACCAGATTTTCGAGCCACATACCAAAACGTCCTGTACCTGTAGATGCAGGTTTCCAGTTAATGGTGCTGTTTAATTCTACCATTCGTTCCTTAAATGCTGTAGTTTTTATAAACCAGGAATCCAATGGATAATATAGCACCGGTTTATCGGTTCTCCAGCAATGAGGGTAACTGTGTTCGTATTTTTCTACCCTAATGGCACGTCCTTCTTTTTTTAATTTTAGGGCAATAAGCAAATCAGTGGTTTCTGCATCTTCCGACAAAGAAACATCGTATGCATTTTTTACGTATTTACCACTAAATTCGCCCACTTCATCAATAAATTTACCGGTTTTATCCACCAAGGTTAATGAACCAACACCATTGGCCTTGCATACCCTAAAGTCGTCGGCACCAAAACTGGGCGCAGTGTGCACAATTCCGGTACCATCTTCGGTGGTAACAAAATCTCCGGGAATGAGTACAAATGCATCGCCATCAGTTGGCTGCTGATAGGGGAATAATTGTTCGTATCGGGCACCTAAAACGTCTTCGCCTTTAAACTCGGCGAGTACTTTATATGGTATTCTCTTATCACCTTCCTTATAATCAAGCAGATTAAGCTCGGCGTTTTTTGCAGGATAGTATTCTTCCATGCGAGCCTTCGCCAAAATAACCGCTATAGGTTGATAAGTATATGGATTAAAGCTCCTTATCAGCACATAATCTATTCTCGGGTTCACGGTAAGTGCCGTGTTGGAGAGCAAAGTCCAGGGAGTTGTAGTCCAAGCCAGGAAAAAAATTTCGGCATCAGAATTTTGAAAAAAAGCTTCCGTTTTTTCGTTTCTGATTGCTTTAAACATAGCTACTGCCGTGGTATCCTTTACATCGCGGTAACATCCCGGAAGGTTAAGTTCGTGAGAACTTAGTCCTGTTCCGGCTGCCGGCGAATATGGCTGTATGGTATAACCCTTATACAACAATTTTTTATCGTACATCTCTTTTAGTAAATACCAAAGAGACTCAATATATTTGTTCTCGTAGGTAATATATGGGTCGTTCATATCAACCCAGTACCCCATTTTATTTGTAATATCTTCCCAAATATCAGTATATTGCATTACTTCGGTACGGCAGGTATTATTATACTCTTCAACAGTAATTGATTTGCCAATATCTTCTTTGGTAATATTTAATTTTTTCTCCACACCAAGCTCCACCGGTAAACCATGTGTATCCCATCCAGCCTTACGCTCAACATAAAAACCCTGCTGAGTTTTGTATCTGCAGAACAAGTCTTTTATTGTGCGAGCCATTACATGGTGTATTCCTGGTAAGCCATTTGCCGATGGAGGCCCTTCATAAAACACATAGGATGTTTTGCCTTTTCGGGTTTCTAAACTTTTTTCAAACGCTTCCTTTTCCTGCCATTCTTTCAATACTGTTTTACTTACAGCCGACAGGTCTAAACTCTTGTATTCGGGAAATTTCATACCTTAAGATACTCCTTTTTTTAAAATGCAGCAAAGATAGTCTTTGGTATATTAATAGCAAATTAATTTCTGAAATAAATGTATAGTATTTGCCCCATATCATTTTATTTTTAGCGGTGAAAAGTAAACAATTTGGATATTTCGATGGCATAAAAATAAAAGTCTGAAAACTACTATAACTGCAATTTTAAGTTTTGTGCTAAAGAGATTCGCGCAAAGGCATGTAAAAAAAAAACTGTGAAACTCTGTGAGAAATCTCTCTTGGAACAACAATCCATATAAATAGACTAAAATTCATGGTAAAGCTTTTCATTTGAAGCATATCTTGAAAACATCAAACAAATAAACACATTATATTTTTTGAGAATATTTTTTGAGAATATTTTTTGAGAATATTTTTTTAAAATAAAAAATAATACTATTTTAGGTTCTAATTTTCTAATACTTAAGAAATTTTCTTATGATGCAAAATATACAATCCAAGCTAAGCATATCGCTGTTAATAGGAATAAGCACTTTCCACATTAGTTGGATTCTAAAAGTGACTCTAACTTATATGAATACGGCCGAACAAAGTAACCAAATAATTGTATATGATTTGATTACATGGCTAATCACCATTTTGCTTTTGTTGGCAGCCGTAAATTATATCTACAAACCAGTAAACGAAAAGCTGAAAGAAGAACAAGCTTTGAGCAACCACGAACTGCAAGCACTATCCAGGCAACTCTTAAACGCCCCATTTACCAATACCCTGTTTTTTATTGCGGGTTTTTTGTTTTACAGTACGATTACCATTTACACATCTTATTTAGTGGGTGTAAGTTTATTCTTCAATATTTCTCAAATACTTGTAACAATTGCCGGATTATTTACAACGCCCCCAATTGTGTTTTATGCGTCAGGGTATTTTCTGGGCAAAGAAAATAAAGAAGTATCCTCGGCATTATTTCGAAGAAATATTGAGCTTAAGGCCATATTTTTGAGCTCAGCACATAAAAACAATATTGCTTTTATTGGCAGCATTATGGGCATGAGTATTTTTATCGTTGGAGTGCTTTACTACTATGCAATTAACAAAAATATTGAACAAAAAAGAGATTTTAACCAGAATTATATCTCCCAAATGGTTAAATTTACCGAATCGCTCCAGCAAATCTCTGCCGACAGCAGTTTTTTGGAAGAAGAAATACGCCTTCGTTTGCCCGATGGGAATAAAAATTTTTGTATAATCAATCATTTATCTCAATTAAGCAAATTGGATGTTGGATTTATTGGATTGCCCCAATTGCAATCCATACTTGAGCGCAACATTTCGGGGAGTTTCTTTGATAATCAAACAAATACGATTTGGACAGTTCAACCCCTTGCCTCGGGTTATTGGCTAATCTATCAAGATAGTATTTCTCAGATAAAATCATATTACAGTGATTATACACTTTGGGCTTCTATTCTAATACTTATGGGCTTTAGCGTAGTTTTTTCGATTCTGCTATTCTACAATATGTGGTTTAAGGACTCCCTAAACTATATCAACCAATTGTTTACCCACATGAGTAAAGGCGATTTTAGTATTTCGGGCGGAAAATCGACGAATGATACCCTTGGATTGCTGATAGACCATTATAATCTTTTGCAGAAAAGTATCAATGGTATGCTGTCTAAAATGAAAAAAACATCCGAAAAAGCATTTTTTGCAGGCGGAGAATTAGACCAAGTAGCACATACCATTGCACAACAAGCCAACGAGCAAGCAGCAACTACTGAAGAAATATCAGCTTCGATGGAGGAAATGCTTTCTACAGTAAATTCTTCTAATGAAAAAGCCACAGAAGCAGAAAAATTGTTTAAAATTACCGTAAGCGAACTAAACGAAAGCTATGAAGTGCTAAAAAAAACAATAGAAATGGTTCAGCAGATTAGTCAAAAAATTGTGGTTATTAGCGAAATAGCCTCTAAAACAGACTTATTATCGATTAATGCTGCCATAGAGGCCTCACGTGCAGGAGAATCCGGAAAAGGCTTTTCGATCGTAGCAAGCGAAATTCGAAAACTCTCCGATAAAACCCGAATGGTATCTAACGACATTGAATCTCTCTCAAAATATGGCAACAATATTTCTGAGGAAGCGGGAAGAAAACTTAAAATTCTGGTAGAAGAGATAAATCAAAGTTTGACAAATGTAGAATTTATTGTAGAAGCAAACAAAGAGCAAGAGAATGGCATTTACTTAGTAAACAATGCCGTTGCTCAATCTACCGGTTCGGCCAACCAATATTCACTATCGGCAGAAAAATTAACTATTTCGGCCAGCGAACTTAAAGAACAAATGCAACAAATGATAGATTCAATCAAAGTTTTCAAAACAGAAGAATAAATAGTATCCTTAGTAGAGCAAATAGCATAAGAAAAAAAAGGCTTATAATGTATCTAAATACGAATTATTATGGCTTAAAACAAAAGATTTCGCATATCCATATCAGCTACATTTGCACATTAGTTCCAAAAGTCAGGAATTCTGACAAATTTTAGTAGCTGTAATATCCATTTTTACAAAATTAAACCAAAACTATTCTATAAAATTTACCCCAATAAAAAAATTGCAAGCAAATAAAGCGGAGCCAGATAATACATAAGAAAATTCCGAAACAGACTACTTTATTGTGTCCCGAAAATAAGAAAGACTCAAAAAAAAATAAAATCGAAAAAAATAATTCCTTTCACTAACGAATTATTTCTATTTTTGTAAGCTAGGGTACAATTATGCAATTTAGAAATATTATAGGCCAGAAAGAAACCATAGAACGCCTGCTGAATAGTGTAAAAACAGGCAGGATAAGCCATGCGCAATTATTTGCCGGAAACGAAGGAGTTGGCAAACTAGCACTTGCTTTGGCTTATGGCCAGTATATTTCGTGTACCAACAAAACCGAAAACGATTCATGCGGCACCTGTGCATCGTGCCGAAAATTCGAAAAATTATCGCACCCCGATTTGCACTTTGTTTTCCCTGTAGTAAAAAGCACCAAACTAAGCAAACCTATCAGCGACGATTATCTGCCACAATGGAGAGAGATTGTATTAGAGCATTACTCCTTTTCGATGAACCAATGGCTCGACAAAATGGGAAGCGAAAATGCCCAGGCAGCGATATTTGCCCACGAAAGTCAGGAAATAATACGTAAACTCAATTTTAAGGCCTTCGAAAGCGAATACAAAATAATGATTATTTGGTACCCGGAAAAACTCAATACCGTAACTGCCAACAAGCTATTGAAAATGATTGAAGAACCACCCGCTAAAACCTTATTCATACTGCTAACTGCATCGCCCGATCAGGTTTTAGGTACCATATTTTCGCGCACTCAGCTCATAAAAATACCGCAAATAGAAAGCCCTGCCTTAAAAGCACACTTAAGCATAAATCATGAGCTAAACGAAAAAAACGCCACTGCCCTAGCCCGTATTGCCAACGGAAGTTATATTACAGCAATGGAGCAGCTTAATGCATCGGAGCAAAATAAACTGAATTTTGCGCAATTTTCGAGCCTAATGAGATTGGTTTATGTGGCGCCAAAAGATAATTCGAAAATAGCCGAACTTGTGCGCTGGACAGAAGAAATTAGCCAATGGGGACGCGAAAAGCAAAAAGACTTTTTAAGCTACTGCCAAAGAATGTTTCGCGAAAACTTAGTGATGCACGTTTCTGCCGAAAATGCAGAACAACTGAACTACATCAGTGGAGAAGAATGGGAGTTCTCACAAAAATTTTCGCCATTTATACACTACGGAAATACAGAAAAAATATACAGCCAATTTAATAAAGCCTTTAGCGATATTGTTCGCAATGGAGCACCAAAACCGGTTTTTTTAGATTTGTCGCTGCAATTAGTTAAACTACTGCGGGTTGCTGATCCGCTTAAATAAATTTGAAATATGAGTGATTTTGATAATACAACAATAAAATCTTTTGAAGACATTGGGCGTGGTTGCATAAAATTTAATGCCGACCCTAATTCACCTTCGTGTAAAAGTGCTAATTCCTATAAACTAGATGTTTACAATTGGCTCGAAGACTTACCCGAAACCCAAACAGCTACAGATATTGTAGAAATACGTTTTAAAAACACCCGCAAAGGCTTCTATAAAAATATTAATGGCCTTAAACTTAAAAAAGGCGATATCGTTGCTGTGGAAGCATCACCCGGCCATGATATAGGCATTGTGTCGCTTGTGGGAGAGTTGGTGCTGGAACAAATGCGAAAATACGGAGCCAACACAAATGAGGAGCTAAAAAAAATATACCGCAAAGCCAAACCGGCCGATATTCAGAAATGGGAACAAGCCATTAGCCGCGAACACTTAGTAATGCTGGAAACCAGACAAGTAGCCAATAGATTAAGACTGGAAATGAAAATTGGCGATATTGATTTTCAGGGAGATGGTACAAAAGCTATATTTTATTACATCAGCGATGAACGAGTAGACTTTAGAGAATTGATAAAAATATTGGCCGATAAATTTAAAATACGCATCGAAATGCGTCAAATTGGTGCACGTCAGGAAGCCGGAAGAATTGGAGGAATAGGCTCTTGCGGCCGGGAACTATGTTGTAGTACCTGGATGACTAATTTTGTATCGGTGTCAACAAGTGCTGCCCGTTTTCAGGAATTATCGCTTAATCCGCAAAAACTGGCCGGACAATGCGGAAAACTTAAATGCTGTCTTAACTACGAACTCGAAGTTTATGTAGACGCTCAAAAAGATTTCCCATCCAAACAAGTTCCCCTGCAAATAAAAGATGGAACAGCATACTATCAGAAAACAGATGTTTTTAAGCGTGTTATGTGGTATTCCTATTCCCCTGATTCGGCTGTAAATATTACTCCAGTGCCCATCGATAGGGTAAAAAATATTATGATTATGAACAAAGAAGGCTTTAAGCCCGAAAGTTTGCTCGAAGAAGATAAAGAAGGAAAGAAAAAAGTTGCCGACCCCGACTACACCAATGTGGTTGGACAGGATAGTATTTCGAGATTTGCCGATCAGAAAAAACCAAAGCTAAAAAAGAACAAAAAAAACCGCAAACCTATTCAGCTCAAGAAAAAAAGCGATGATTCTGTTAATACAACAAACGATGATTCCGCAAACTCTGAGCAATTACCTGAATAACAAGATATAAAGTCGTCGTATTATTAATAAATTTGTGCTTGGTGATGCGACGACATCTTTAAATAATTAGATTTTACATTTATGAACTTTTGAGACTGATGAAACATTTTGAAATAAAAAATTACCTTATGAAATCAGTTGCCTTTTATTTGCTTATCATGTTAGCAGCTTCCTGCAGCAATGATGATGTGCTATACGAAAAGCATCATCTGATAGCAAATGAAAATTGGAACGCTGATTCTTTGCAGCAATTCCATTTTACCGTGAGCGATACCGCATCGGAATACATCATTCTTATTCAAACAGCCAACATCAACGATTACCCATACAGCAATATTTGGTTTTTTACCCATCTGATTTCCGAACAAAAACATCAAATTACAGATACTTTGGAATTTGACTTAGCAAGCCCTACCGGAAAATGGCTAGGAACAAAAAAAAAGGAGCAGTATTTATTGCATCATGTATATAGACATGGCGTTAAATTTGCGCATACGGGTAATTATGCATTTAGCATTCAGCAAGGCATGCGCACCCAAGAGCTAATAGGTATATCGGAAGTAGGATTGCTGATAAAAAAAATAAAATAAATATTTATTCAAAATGGAGAGTTTTCACTTTAAAATAAGTAATAAAACCATTTGGGCTATAGTTGCAAGCATTTTTGTGCTTACAGGATTAGCAGCTATTGCCACACTTCAACATTGGGAGTTTGTACATATCTTGTTTACTGCTGCAATCATTATTTTTTTCCTCACCTGGATAATTATTTTTGGCGATATGCTTACTCAAAAACCTTACAACCAAACATTTTGGATCATGTCGATGTTTATTTTAGCTCCTTTGACCATGATTTTTTATTTGTTTCAAAGAAACAAATTGATAAGATTGGCACAAAAGCAGGCTAAAAGCAGAAGTAATTATAAATAAACATTTTCTACAAAGTCAATGGCTAAACACAAACTACAGAGATTTGCTGAGATGGAAACCTTTCCAAACGTTTTTCAGCCCAAACTGGCCGAACTGATGCAAGACCCATACCCAAATGCAGGACAATGGAACTCCCGCTATTTCGGCAACAATAATCCCCTGGTTTTGGAATTGGGCTGCGGAAAAGGAGAATACACCGTTGGATTGGCAAGATTATATCCCGATAAAAACTTTATAGGAATTGATATTAAAGGTGCCCGTATGTGGAGAGGCGCCAAAACAGCCATTGACGAACAATTGGCAAATGTGGCTTTTGTCCGCACCAAAATAGACATGATTAACGCCGTTTTTGATGCCACGGAGGTTGACGAAATTTGGATTACTTTCCCGGATCCGCAACCCCGAAAATTGGGGAAGAGACTTAGCTCTGCCAAATTTTTAAACTATTACCGCCCGATTATCAAACCAAACGGTATTATCCATCTAAAAACAGACAGTGCCGAACTATATTTATACACCAAAGCCATGCTCGATTTAAACAAAATAGAGCCCATGGTATCTACACAAAACCTGTATGCCGAACTAAAAAACGACCCAGTGCTGGGTATACAAACCTTTTACGAAAAATCTTTTTTAAGTAAGGGAAAAACAATTAATTACTTGAAATTCAGAATGCCAGAAAACTACGAGTGGAAAGAACTCGCCAAAGAACACCAATTGGCTTTATACTAAAAAGAAACAATCCATGACAAGCATCAATAAAGCATTAAAGCACAAATACGACACATTGTATTCCGACAAAACCGAAAAATGGCGACAATTGGGCGCTATACAAAAGGCCGCCAATATTATGGAAGTTTGTCGCAAGCTCGAATTTAGCAATCTGATTGAGATTGGGGCCGGAGATGGCAATATTTTGGCAATGCTTAGCGAACACAATTTTTGCCAAAACCTTTGGGCGGCAGAAATTTCAGATAGCGCCATCGAACAAATGAAAAAAAAACAAATCAAACACTTAAAAAACATTAGTTCCTTTGATGGTTATAAATTGCCCTACGACGATAAATCGTTTGATTTGGCCGTGTGTTCGCATGTAATTGAGCATGTAGAGCACCCACGCATTTTAATGGCTGAAATCAAACGAATTTCAAAATATCAGGTTTTTGAGGTGCCCATTGATTTTTCTTTTCAGGTGGATAAAAAATTTGCGCATTTCAATGCCTACGGACACATTAATATTTATACCCCGGCTTTATTTAATTTTCTGCTACTCTCCACCGGTTTTAGCATATTGCAGCGCAAATATGGTTTTTACAGCAACGAAGTGATTAAATTTATGTACAAACCATTTTCGTTAAAATACATAGCCACACACACCAAGCGTTTATTATGGAAATGCATTCCCTGGCTAATGAAAGTTAAACCCAATACCTACACGGTGCTTTGCAAGTGATCAAAAAGGGGGAACGAAAAACGACGATGCGTATGTTGCTTTTATTGTGGGGGTTGAAAGTAGAATGTTAAAATTCAGCTCAATATCAATTTATGCACCTTCATTTCAAGTTACGCCCAATGCCCAGCAATTATCGCTTATACAATGTTATAGCCTTCTTTTTATTTTGATAATGCTCTAAAATCCTTTAATTCTGCCACTTTGTATTGGGTTTTGTCCTTTTCCAAAATTGCATTTATAAGAACTGTTCGATTGTTTTTAAAAGCGTCGGCAGCTAATTTTATCTGGTCTGAATTCAATTTTACTGAAATTCGTGATTTTACTTTCTTAATCTCACCTTCAATAATTATCATATTTTGGTCGCTATCAACATCTTTTGATTTTAATTGAACAATTTTTCCATAAACATCGTTTTCTGAAATTTCTTTCATTTTTTTGCGAATAGTTTTTGAAAACGTGCTTAAATTATATACCTTTTCTCTATTCAATTCTTTTGCTGATGTTATTTGGTTGATTTGCGTTCCTTTGAGCGAAATTTCAATATCGGCATATTCAATTCCGGTATATAAATCTTTTAACTTATTTGAAACATTTACACTTAATAAATTTTGATTTTGTTTCAAAAATTCATCAGTTGGCTCAAAATTATCATAACCAATTATTTCTGTATTTATAAAGTCGGTAATATTTATCAAATTTTTGTTAATTTCACTTCCAATTATTGAATTTTCAAAAAGCGTTTTTTCTTTTATCTCTTCGCTGTTTGGTAGTTGTATTTTTGTTATTAAACTGCCTACATCATTTTTGAAAAAATTACAATAATTTAAATATCTTTCCGCTTCGTCTTTATTGTCAAAGAAATGAGGCTGCTTGATAACTGAAAAATTTGCAACTTCTTGTAATAATTCTTTTGATTTATTTATTAATGTATTAAAAAAAGGAATACTTGGATGCCCATTTTTAATACTTTCATTTTCAATATGTAATGTCAATATTTGTCTATCTTCGATAATAATTGATGCTAATTCGTCAATGTCTTCATTGTAAATTTGAGAAATAATGTTTAAGTTTTTTATAATTTCTTTTTCGTAATCTGAATTTTCAAATTTATTGTAAATATATAATTTATAAGTGTTTGAAAAACCCAATACAGTAGGAGGAACAAATAAATCATATTTTGTTTTAACTTCCTGTATTTTCCAATCTCTATTTAATAACAGGTCTTTGATATTTTTATATATTAATTGAGTTTTCATTACGAATAATTATCAAATAATTGGTTTAGTGTTTCATTCGAAATAAAATTATTTTTGTTTATTGATATTCTTTTTGTTGCAGAATTAGCAGTTAATAATTCTGTTTTATCAGGAAAAAACCAATAAGCGCATTTTCGTGTAATTAATTCGTTATCAGAAATATTTAACCAATTTGTTTTATCAGATGGAAGAACAAACAAAATTAAAATCAATGGACTTTTTGTATTTTTTCTTGTCAATATATCGTTATATGTTGAAGAATTCAAGTCGTATTTAATTATCTCATCTTCAACTACAATCGAATTTTCAGTTGTCGCTTTTAATTGAAATTTTAATTCTCTTCCTGTCTCTAAATATCTATTATGTTGGTTTTCAATGCGAAAATCTACTTCTTTAATTTCCAAATCTGTTCCATAATCAGGATACGAAGAACTTGTTTTGTAACCATTAAAGGCTGCAACCAATTCTATATATCTAAGTGATAAAGCTTCTTTTATATGTTCTTCTGTCATCATAATTTTAAAACTGGTAATGCAAATATAATACTAATTATGAAATTAAAGAATTTGTCATTTTTATTATTTTTATTTATATAGGCTGTAACGTGAATAGCTTTGATGCGGTGGCTTGGGTGGCTTGCGAAATGAGCGTAGCGAACGAAACATGCTGCGAAAGCAGACCGCTACCTACCACTGACCGCTATATGCGATGTTACACACATGATTTTATCTTTTCAATCAAATTTTTAAAGTCAATGAAATCAGTTGCTAACTTATCTGCATCTAAAAGTTTTAATAATTCTACGGCATGCTTAATTTTATGATATTCACCTTTTTGAGAATTTTTCGTTATGCGCTTCAAAACTTCATACGGGTGGTCAATATCCGCAGGTTTCTTTTTGGGAATTTTTTCCGAAACATTTTTTTTATTGTCATCAACGCCATAGAATTTATCTAATACATCTGGTTGTGATAAAAACCAACTTTCCATTTCTTGTATCATGTAAAACACATTATCTTTTACATCAAGCAGATCCAACTCTTTTAAATCATTTTCACGCTCGTTTTCAGGTTTATCCAAATCAACTAAAACCAATGAAATATCTGCGTTCAGTTTATTTGTTTTAAACTTATGTATTGTTTGGGTTTTACCACCTTGCGAATAACCGCCGCCGATAATTATTTTCGGCAAATGTCCTTTAAGTTGTTTTTGAAGTAAATCTATTAAACCTTTGCGCAAATCGCCATTCGGGCTATTAGGTTCGCCTTCTACAAACAATAGTATTTTCTTAGCTGCCATATCTCACCCCACCAAAATCACCTTGTTTCCACATTTGCCCCAAAGCGAAAGTTTCATACCAATCTTGAAATTGGTCGCTTGTAAACGAATGAATACTTGAACAATTCGTTGCATCTTTTTCGAAAACTCGAATATTCTCTATCTCAAAGTAATTCAGTAAATTATCAGAATGTGTTGAAATAATGTAGTTTGTTTCTGTTGCCGATTCTTTAATTGCATTGGCTATGTTTAAAATCATATCCGGATGCAATCCAACTTCAGGCTCGTCAATGCAAACTATTCTGCCACGTTCCGGATTAAAAAAAATTGATAGTAAACACAAAAAACGCAATGTCCCGTCCGAAATATTTGATACATGCACAGCACTGTCCAGTTCCGTTTCTTCCAGCATCAATTCAATATTACCACCAATAAAATTAAAATCGAACCCGGTGAAGTTTGGATTAACTTCTTGCAACATTTCTGCTATTCTTTTATAATATGCTTTATGATTAATTTTAATTGTATTTAGAATTTGTGGTAAATTAGTTCCATCCGGCGAAAGCCGCTTTTCCGAGGTTGGCAACATTGGCTTACGAATCAAACTTTTTGGGGTTGTATCGAAATAATCATAAACTACAATATCTTTAATTGCCTTTTTAACTGTTGTAAGTGCAAAATATCGGTCGGTATCGCTTACTTCTTTTAAAACCAATTCCTGGGGATCAAAATCATTGTATTTTACCAGATTTGTTTTACGCGAACTTTCTGAAGATATCTCAGTGAGATGCCCGCTTCCATTATTAAACTCCAAATAAACAAACCCCTTGATGGTTTCAATTTTTTCTTGGACATAATAATTATGTAAACCTGCCGATTTTTGAATTGTAATGGTATAAATAATATCATCGGTAAAGTTAAATCCGTAACCGGCTTTACTTATCTCAAATCCGTTAAAAATAAATTGCAATTGAATATGCTTCGGGTCCGAATTACTTTTTTGCTTTTTGCAAAACACATTATCAAATCCGCCCAAATTATCCAGTAGGTGCTTTTTCAAACCGATGCCTGCAACACTTTCTTTTAATAACTTGAGTGCTTTAATAAAATTTGATTTTCCGGCACCATTAATCCCTATGAGTAAATTTGTTTGGTCTTGAAACTTAAAAGTAGCTTGTTCAAAGCTGTAGAAATTCGTTATGTTTATTTCGCGTATCATCATTCCTTTTTAAAGTGCTAATTTAGGTTATTTTCTCTTTTCATACTGGAAATTCGAAATAATATAGCTAATCCGGTTGTGTGTAACGGTTGGCGGTATGAAATCGTTGGGGAGTGCGGGCTACTTTCCTGTCAAGCTACACCGAATTTTGAGCGGGGTAGAATGCTTGATTTACCACTGAAACCCTTATTGCTGCTACACTTTGTTATGGGCTGGTTTTATATGTTTTCAGTAATCATTGAATTTGCTTTTACGTCATCATAAAATTTTGCCATACTCACTTGCATATAGGGCATAAGCCAAAGAAAGCCTATTCCTAAAGTCAGAATACAGAGTAATGCCCAGCCTAAAAATCTCAATCCTAAACAGAAATACTTCCATATATATCCATCATCTTTTTGCTTTTGTCAATTGCTTCCATTGCTTTAATTGAATTGTCATCTGCCAAAATGTAAAAGGTCATTGAATAAGATATGGCAGCAATAATACCAGGGATTATGAGTAACAGAGTCCATAAAAGAATGAACAAAACCATTAATAGATAAGCCCCTAATGCTGTTCCAAAATTATTAAACCCTTGAAATATTTGTTCCAATTTAGTGTCTTGGTTTCTTGAAATGGATAATGAAAAAATAGCAAGACCTAAGGCAAATGGGCCTGAAATTATTAATGAAGCAATTGGTCCAACAATTGGAATAATTTGTAGAACCACCGCGATTAACATATATACCACAAATGTTCCAATAGCTAAACCCCATTTCCACTTTAGAGATTCTCTTGCCATTTGCATTAAAACAACATTTTCAGTTTTCATTTTTATTATCATTTTAAGTTTTCCTACTCGTTTGGCTTTTCGGTGTCGCCCCGTTTTTTCAGTGGTTTCTGAACTCCACTTTTTATTTTTCTCTTGTCAGTCGATAATGATTTTCAAGAAGTGTCAAGTATAATTGTTGATAGTTCACGTGTCTGTTTCATACCACTGTGTCGTTTTTTAAACTTGCCCATAACGGAAAAGTATATGCAAAGTAGGCGATTGCGGGCTTCAAACTTATCAAACCGTTACAATTTTGAGGCGGGCTACAACCCTTTAATTTACTACCATTTCGCCTATTTTGTATATACATTGTTGTGCCCCGTTTTTTAATTTTCTTTACGTCTCAATTAGGTCTAAAATCAATTTTGTCAGTGTTTTTATATCACTGTTTATTGTCCCTTGCATATATTGGTCGTAAACATTTTTATTGTCAGGTGGGTTTAGATTTAATGTTAATCCTTTTTCCAATGCTAATAATCTTAAAAATTCTCTTTGTGCTCGCCCGTTTCCTTCTCTGAATGGATGCAGGTAATTTACATTATCCAAAATTTCAGCTAATTTCGCGGCTATCTTCAGGTTTTCACCTTTTGATATGCTTCTATAATCCGAAATCAATGTGTCAATGAAACGAAAGGCATTGTCAAAATGCGTTGTTGGAAAAAATTGTTTTCCTGCT
>DYOH01000039.1 GCA_020720625.1 Acetofilamentum sp.
GCAAAGCCTTAAGAAATAGAACGTCTAAGGCAAGAGCCTGAGACGAACGTGGGGATTGATTGGCTTTTAGAAAAAGATTTGTTGATTTGTAAAGATACTCATTTCGTTAATCTGTTTAAAACAGACCCCGCAAATTTATACATTAATTGGGCAGCAGCTATGCAAATACAATTTCATGTCAGCGATTTAGACCAAACATACAAAGGAACAAGCCAAAATTGGACAAAGGGATACTTAAAGCATTTTGTAGCACAAGCAAAAAAACGTTCAAATGACATGATTACGAAATTTGTGAAACCGTTTGAAAAATATATAAAATGATAATCAAAACGCATAACATTGTATTGAAAAACATTGCGGGGCTGTGCATTAATGAAATGAAATTGTAAACTTTCAACTTTGGTGCAAACATCAATATTTGTGTAGCCCCGCAACGTTTTCAATACAGTTTCGTTGTGGGATACTTTATGATTAAGACCTGAATGATATAATTAGAATTTTTTTTTTTGCGGCGATAAACCTTAAAATTAAAAGATTGACTAAGACTCCTACAACCCAAAATGCTAAAACCGGGCATTTATTTATATATGCTTGTTGCAGATAATTACACTGGTAATATCGAACGACTCATTATTACTGAATAAATAAAACTTATATCATGAAAACATTATTTTACTTAATGCTATTTTCGGCATTTTATTTTTTACACGCTTGCGAACCCGCTGAAAGCTTGGTAACGTACAAACCTTGTATAGATGCAAACGGAAACAAATACGATACCGTAAATATTGGAACCCAGGTTTGGATGAAAGAAAACCTGAAAGCTACCCGGTATAACGATGGCACGCCAATACTTGAAATAAAGGAAGCTAGTTTGTGGGCAAGCGCATTATATCCAAGATTTTGTTGGTTAAATTACGACACAACATATAAACACGAATATGGAGCGTTTTATAACTGGGCAGTGGTGGATAGCAACAGTAATGGGGGTAAAAATGTTTGCCCTGTTGGCTGGCATGTACCCGATACTGTAGAGTGGAATACCCTGATAAACTTTTTGGGTGGCGTTTATGTAGCTGGTGGTAAAATGAAAATCCCCGATGAAAAATATTGGTTAGCACCAAATATTGGTGCTGATAACAGCAGTGGTTTTTCAGCTATTGGCGCAGGTGGAATCCAATATAATGGTTATTATAATTGGCAGTCATTTCTAACGGCTTATTGGAGCACGCTAAACTATAGAGAACCTTACGGTTTAGCTTTATATTTAAGATACGATTATTCAATCGGATCCTATCAAGCGCGTTACAAATCAGAGGGATTCTCAATTCGCTGCATAATGGATAAAAAGGAGTAACAAAACTAAATCTGTATTTTATGAAAAGAAGTATAAAGAACATACTATTCGCAATATTATTTGCTTATTCGCTAAATCTGTACTCTATTAATACTGAAAATGTGAGTTTTTGTAAAAACGAAAACCTAAATTGGGGCTGCTGAAAAACTAAAACAGAATGATTTTGAATGAGAATTTCAGAAAATGGTTTTCATCTCAGTGGCTACATAATAAGGTAATAAGGTTTAACCGTGCCTTTTAAAATACTGACTACTAAGGTGTAAATGGCAGATAAGGTTTTTGATGCTCTAACGTGTGGGGGTACACCTTAGTAGAAAACAACTGTAGCATTAATTTCTACCTTATTACCTTATCCTATAGAAGTTTAAGGTTTTCGCGAGTTCTGCTATAAAAAGCTTGCACCCGAAATTATTATCTATAGAAGTAATATCCTAAGGAACTTATTATTAGCGTTATTTCAGCAGCCCCTAATTAAGTTAACGATAATGTAGATATTTCTGTCAGTTATGCAACATTAAAAAGAGTTTTATAAAAGTTAATAACAGAAAGTTATCTTGTAACTATTGGACAAGGTAAAGGAACTTAATATAATACTTCCCCAACATTTGCGCTCCAGGCACCAATTGATATTGAAAAGTATTTTGAGGACTAAATTGAAGATAGAGCTATAAAAGAAACTTTTAATTTTTCAATTATCAACGAAGTTCTTGCAAAGATATAGTGTTTTTACTGAAACTGAATTAGTGAAACTCAAGCTATTTCATGCAAAATTTCGGAACAAAATTTCTCAACTATCATAAATTGAATAAAATGAAGTTTGAACGATTAGCAATTGAATTAAGCTGGAAATCTTCGCAGATAGAAGGTAACACATATTCATTTGAACCATAAAGATGCATTGGGTTTCATTATTGAAAACTTTTTAAAAATTGTAAAATTTTATACTTGCTGTTGGAGGTTCCAAAGATTAGCCACATGGCTTTGTGCGAAAATTATAAATTCGTATATCGTTTTACAATACTGGTGAGTTGGTCTTGGTTTATGGGTTTGGTAATGTAGTCACTAAAACCTCCATTTATACATTCTTCGCGTTTAAAAGAGTAGGCCGTTTGCGCAATAATGGGCACTGTTTGGTTGAATTTGCGGATTTTTGAAGTGGCTTCAAATCCATCCATCACAGGCATTTTTATATCCATTAGGATTATATCAAAGGCTGAATTTTCTGTATACTCGAGCGCTTCTTTTCCATTTTGCGCATGAATAATTTTAATAGGTAATTCGGAGAGAATTTCGCGAATGTACAGGAAATTATATTCTTCGTCTTCAACTACAAGTACTTTGGCTATTTCATTGCTTGGTGTAGCGATTTGTTTGTTGGCTACTTTTTGTGTAATTTGTATCGGTAAATCAAAGCTTATTTTGGTGCCTTTTTCTAGTTCCGACACCAGGCTGAGATTTCCATTCATCAGTTTGATAAGACCATAAACGATAGACAAACCTACTCCGGTTCCTCCGTGGTTTTGCATGATTATCTCATCGGCTTGGGTAAAGCTTTTAAAAATGGTATCTTGCTTGTCGGGCGGAATACCCATGCCGCTATCCTCTACAAAAAATTCGATATGTGTGCCATTTAGAATAAATCCCAAACGTATATATCCCGCAAAGGTAAACTTTATGGCATTGTCCAAAAGGTTTTTCATTATTTGTCGAAGGCGCATTAAATCGCCATGAAAAACAAAATCTCTTTCCGGAGGATTACTTACTTGTAATTCCAGGTGCTGCTTGTTGTGTTTTGCTTTTAGTTCTGTGTATTCTTCGCAGAGTTCATTTACCAATCTAAACGGATTAATATCGCCCATCTGTAGGTTTATTTGGTTGGTTTCCAGATGCGCTATGGTAATCATATTTTCAATTACTTCAAGTAATCTGAGCGTCGATTGATGTATTATATTTCGATATTCTGTAATTTGACCCGGCGATAAATTTGGTTTTACCAATAGGTTTGAAATGCCCAGAATAGCATTCATTGGGGTTCTTACCTCGTGCGAAACGTTGCGTAGAAATGCCGATTTTAAGCGGTCGCTTTCTTTGGCTTTTTCAAGTGCGCCTATTAGTTCCTGTTGTGTTTTCCATAAGTCTGTTAAATCCTGCAAATTTGCCCAAATGCCTGTTACATTATTATCTGTAATTATGGGCACCAAAAAGTATTTCATAAAAACGGTTATGCCCCATTTACTGGTATATTGTGCATCGGCAGAAACAATCTCTTTTGATGTTACGCATTTAATAATATTTTCGGAGAAGCCAACATCTTGCAGTGGTTTAAAATGGAGTAAGTTTATTTTTTTTGTCATTTCGAAGGATGGAGAACCAATTATCTTAAGCACAGCGGCATTGGCTTCTAAAATTTCGCCTTCGGGTGTAAAGAATAAGAAGCCCGAAAGTGAATTTTCGAACATACTCCGAACCTTGTATTCGTTTATTTCAGCTTTTTCTTTGGCTTCCAATAGCTCGATGCTCATTTTTTTTAAATCGCTGATATTGGTCTTAATTGCTACAAAATGTTTGATTTGTTGTTGTTTGTTAAATACCGGCGAAATGATGGCCTGTTCCCAATAGCACTCACCATTTTTGCGTTTGTTTTTAAACTCACCGGTCCATGTCTTGCCCGATTTTACTGTTGGCCATAAATCCGGATAAAAATTTTTGCCGTGGAATTCGGAATTTACAAGATTCACGTTTTTTCCCAAATATTCTGCTTCCTTGTAGCCGCTAATTTCGCCAAATGCCTGATTAGCATATTCAATATTTCCATTCATATCGGTAATTATTACACTGGCGCTGGAGTTTTCGATGGCATTTTGCAATATTTGGTTTTTTTCCTCGGCATTTTTTCTTCTGATAATATTCCAGATATTTTGTAGGTAGGTTTTAATATTTCGAATTTCATCCGGAATGTAATCACTGCTTTTATTCATAAGCAGAATCAAAGAGTTTGAATATTCACTGTCGAGCACGGGCACTGCAAGCATTTTTTCTATTTCCCGGTTACTAAAAAATTGGTTTTGACTATTGCTGTTGTCTGCGTAGTTGTTATATATTATGGCATTTCTGGTAAGTAAAGCTTCTATGTAAATGCCTGCACTCATTATTGGAAATTTTATAAATGAGCTTTTTAACTGCGCTTCAGCAGATAATTTCGATTTTTTACTCTCCAGTTTTAGCGTTTGTGTAATCTCGTCGAAATTATACACAAGTATATCGGTACTGCTTGTTAAGTCCATTAAAGCATTTACAGCATAATCTGCAATTTCGTCGTTCTCAAGTTTATCGGCTATTTCATAAAGTTTTATCTGATTGTTTTTGAATTTCGTTTCGATTTCTTGCTTACTGATATCGCGTATTGTACCTAGGGCAAGTTCTTCGCCTGCGATACTTATTCTTTTGCCTATTACTTCTGCTAAAATTACTGATTTATCTTTTCTTACGATTTCTACCTGTATCGGAGTACCTGCTTTTTCTGTAATGCTATCGTTAAAAATATTTTCCCGGTTTTGGCTTGCTTTAAGGTTTTTTACATTCATGTTTAATAATTCGTCTTCGCTATAGCCGGTCATTTTACAAAATGCATGATTCACAAAAACGTAATTCCCGTTGAGTGTGGCAACTGTAATTCCTTCTGATGATTGGGTACTAAAGGCTCTAAATTTCTGTTCATTCTCTTCTGCGCTGTTTTTTGCTTTTAGAATCTCTAATTCCTGTAATTTGCGTTCACTGATGTTTTGGGCAAAGAATGATGCGCCAAGAATTTGGTTTTGCGAAACAATGGGATGTACAAATACTTCAATATATATGGTTTTATGTTTGTTTATCCGAACGGCATCTTCAAAAGAAAAGTGCTCTCCTGCTAATGCTCTGTTGTATCTTGTCATCCATATTTCACGCAAAAATGCGGGCAATTGATTTGGTAAATTCACCCCTATCTGAAGGTCGATGCCAAAACTTTGAAGAAACTCACTTCTAAATACCGAGTTTACAAATATTATTTCGTATTTATTGTTAATCGCCCAAATACTACTTGTGGTGTTTTCTATGATAGTGCGAATGTTTGCTTCGTTTCGTTCCGAATCTTGTAAACTGCGCATTAGTTTTTCTTCCGTAATTTTTTGCTCGCTGATATTCATGTGCAGACCTACCATCCGCAGTCCTTGCCTGCTTTTGTTGTATGCAACCACTTTTCCCAAACAGTGAACCCAGATATAACGGCCCGATTTGGTTTTTTGCCTGAATATCTCATCAAATTCTTCTGATTCACCTGTTTGGCAGAGTTTGTATTTGCTTATTACTTCGTCTCTTTCATCGGCATGCAATCTTTCCACCCAAAACTCATTACTCTCTTTGAATTCCGACGGATTGTAATCTAGCATCAGGGCATACTCGTCGTTGGTTATGGCATGGCCACTAATCATATTTAAATCAAAGAAGCCTTGTTTGGCTGCTTTGATCGAGATGCTAAGCCTTTCTTCGTTGGATTTGCTGAGTTCCCGGTACGCAGTGATTTGGTTTTCGTATTCTTTTATCCTGCTAATATTGGTGGTTGTGGCTATGATATGTTTTATTCCACTTAATTCGATAAGCTCACCCGAAAACAGACAAGGTATTACTTTGCCATCTTTGGTGGTGAGCATCAGCTCTATTCCGCTTACATATCCTTTTTGCAATAGGCTTCTTTTTATTTCCTTCCATAATTGGTTGGCTCTACAAATCGGATGATCGTGTATTGATTGGCCTAGCAGTTCTGATGTATCATAACCTGAGGTTTTTAAGAATCCGGCACTGATTTCAACAAATGTGTCAGTCGCTTCATTCAATAAAAACATTGATAAAGTTTTTATACCAAATGTTTTATTGTATTTTTCTGTGAGTTTGCTTTTTTGGAATTCGGCTGTTTTTTGCTTATCTATATTTGTAGCAATACCCAGGAGTTGATGCTTACTGCCGTCTTCAAATCGTTTTAATATTTTGGTGGATATTTTAAACCAATGATATACTCCGGCAGAATTTCTAATTTTTATTTCTTCTAAATCCTTAAGCTCTTCTTTGTGGTAAATTTGTTTTTCGAAATATGCATGAGTTACTTTTGCATCTTCAGGGTGAATTAAATCTGAAAGTACTGAAGTTTTTTTATTAATTATTTCTTCTGGATCATAGCCGAGAATCGATTTTATTTGATTATTTATGTAAATGAGTTTTCCTGTGGGAATATCGTACAAAAAAACGATTTCCAACATGGCTTCTAATATAGCATCTTTGAAATATTCTTCTGAGCTAATACTCATTTTGTTCTCTTTTTTTCATATATATATTCTAAGTTCCCATTTTTTCTAATAAAAAGAAAATTTGTTTCAACAAAAATAGTAAATTATGCTAAATACTCGTTACTGCAAATGATTTTAAGATGCAAATTTCATTTTTTTGTTGAAATTTATAGATACAATTCACAGTTTTTTTTGTGGCTTTGCATCCAGTGTGTTGAAAAACATTCGTTTTGGAGCTTGTCTCAGTATTTTTATCTCTCAAAAATTCTCTAAATTTCTTTATTCCAAAATAGGATAGTTTATGGCAATAAGAGATTTACTTCCATCATCTCTCGGAGAAAACGGAAGTGCTGCCAATATAGCACTGGCTGTTCAACTGGTTAAAATCAACAACAGAGAGGCGATTAGCGAATTAATTGCGTTGCTTAATGATAAAAACAAGCATATACAAAGCGATGCCATTAAGGTTTTATACGAAGTGGCTTATATTAAGCCTGAATTAATTGCCGACTATTATCAGATATTTTTTCAGCTTCTTTCGAACAAAAACAATCGCTTGGTTTGGGGGGCAATGATTGCTTTAGCAAGTATTACCGAGCTGAAACATGCCGAAATATTTGAATCCCTGGAAATTATCTTAAATAGCATGAGAACTGGCTCTGTGATTACCATTGATAATGCTATAGATATTTTGGCAAAACTTAATAGCTATGCTTCTTACACCAATGAGGTGGAACCATACTTAATTGAGCAATTGTGGAAATGTCCGATAAAACAATTGCCTATGTATGTTGAAAAATCGCTTCTTTCTATCTGTCAGACTAATAAAGCCTTATTTTTGGATGTGATACACAACAGAATCGCCGAATGCGAAACAGAATCGCAAAGAAAGCGACTTGATAAAGCGGTTTTGAAAATACATAGACCCTGATTTTAGCAGTAGATGGGTTTTATTCGGAATTGGCTTTTTTTATTTCTTTCAGCATAAAACTGGAATTTTGTTTTTTTCTGCCTTATCTTTTGGAAAAATAGGAGGGACGCATGAAAAATGTATTAAAAATTTGGACTACTATTATTGTTATGTTCTTGATAATCTATTTTCTGCCTGCCCAAAATGTGATGCGGATTACCAAAACAAACAATTCTTATGTGGATATTCCGCTAAACGAGATTCTGAGCATTAACTTTATTGCTGGCTCCAATCCAATAAACAATAACACAGTAATGAATTTGGATGGCAATGTGTACAAAACTGTTCATATTGGACAACAGGTGTGGATGGCAGAAAACCTGAGAGTTACCAAATACAAAGATGGCTCTGCCATTGCTCAGCACAAAAAGCGGGTGCTTTCTGCTATTACGCTAATAATGCCGACTATAAAATGACCGACGGTGCATTGTATAATTTTTATGCTGTGCAAACTATGAATCTTTGCCCCGAGGGGTGGCATGTTCCAAACGACGACGAGTGGAACTAGTTAATCAGTACTTTGGCTACAAGCGTGCCAGGTGCACTGCTAAAGGAGCCCGGAACTGTGCATTGGAATAAAAACGGCTCTAATGTAACCAACGAAACCGGTTTTACCGCTTTACCTTCCGGAACCAGGTTTGCCGCAGGTATTTTTACCAGCTATGGTTCGCAAGCTACTTTTTGGACAATTACGCCAAATGGCGCCAAAGAAGCATTTTATAGGGGGATTTACGATTATACTTCGTTGGTTTTAAAGTATTCTTTTCCGAAGGAAGCCGGATTATCCATCAGATGTATCAGGGATTAGACGGGCTTTGTAATAAAACATAACACAGCAGTGTACAAGTAAATGCATTGCTGTGTTTTGTTTGCTTTTTATTCATTTATAGCGGAATATTGCCGTGTTTTTTCTTTGGCAGATTTCCCACTTTGTTTTCAAGCATTTTAAATCCCCTGATTAAACGCTGACGGGTAAATTGGGGTTCTATAATTTCATCGATATAACCTCTGGCGGCAGCAGCATAAGGGTTGGCAAAGCGGTCTTTGTATTCTTCTTCTTTCATAGCCAGCATTTCTTCCGGATTGGCTGCCTCCTGAATTTCTTTTTTAAAGATAATTTCTGTTGCTCCTTTGGCTCCCATTACGGCAATTTCGGCCGATGGCCAGGCAAAGTTGAGGTCGGCACCAATGTGTTTCGAATTCATTACATCGTAGGCACCTCCATACGCTTTTCTGGTAATCAGACTTATGCGTGGCACTGTGGCTTCCGAAAAGGCGTAAAGCAATTTGGCGCCATTGGTAATAATGGCGTTCCATTCCTGGTCTGTTCCAGGTAAGAAGCCCGGAACGTCAACAAATACAAGTAGCGGAATATTAAAGGCATCGCAAAAGCGCACAAAACGTGCTGCTTTTTTAGAGCTGTGTATATCGAGCACGCCGGCTAAAAAGGCTGGTTGATTGGCCACAATACCTATGCTCTTGCCTGCTAAGCGCGCAAAACCAACGACTATATTTTCGGCAAAATCTTTATTCACCTCCAAAAAGCTTTTGCTATCTACTATTTTGCATATTACATCTTTAATGTCGTAGGGTGTATTTGGGTTTTCGGGAACTACATTGTTTAGTTCTTCGCGAATATCGTTGCCCGCTTCGTAGGGCAAGTCGGGGGCGTTTTCCTCACAATTTTGGGGCAAATAGGAGAGTAGTTTTTTTATTTTTTCTATCGCATCTACTTCGTTTGGAGCCGAGAAGTGAGCCACCCCGGATTTGATACTATGCGCACTTGCGCCACCAAGGTCTTCGGAGCTTACTTCTTCGTGGGTTACCGTTTTTACAACATTGGGGCCGGTTACAAACATATAGCTGCTATGTTCTACCATGATATTGAAATCGGTTATGGCCGGACTATACACTGCTCCGCCTGCACATGGTCCTAAAATGGCCGATATTTGCGGAATTACGCCGCTGGCAAGTGTATTGCGGTAAAAAATGTCGGCATAACCTCCCAGAGACACTACTCCTTCCTGAATACGTGCACCACCCGAATCGTTGAGTCCTATCATAGGAGCTCCATTTTTTATGGCCAAATCCATTATTTTTACAATTTTTTCCGCATGAGCTTCCGACAAAGAGCCTCCTAATACAGTAAAATCCTGCGAAAATACATACACCAAACGGCCATTAACAGTACCGTAACCTGTAACTACGCCATCGCCCAAAAAAGTCTGTTTATCCAGGCCAAAATCGCGGCTTCGGTGGCTTACCAGCATTCCTAATTCCTGAAAACTATCCCTGTCGAGCAAAAGTTCTATGCGCTCGCGGGCAGTTAATTTTCCTTTTTTGTGCTGGGCTTCAATTTTATCATCGCCGCCACCTTTCTTGGCCAATTCAATCTGGCGATTCAGGTATTCGAGTGTATTTTTTTCGTGCATTTTCTTATTTTTTTCCTGATAACAAATATACTAATATTTCGATATTATATGCAATCGTGGCCAAAATATGTGGGCAATGAACCCGGAATCAAGTACTGGTCATAGTTTTTAAGACATAAATAAGCAGCAAAGTATAAAAAAGCCTCGAGTTCAGGAATTACAATTCAAAAGAAGGACTTGTTATAAACATATTGATTGAATCAGGATAAGAATATTTTTGGAAATAAAATTTGTTGTTTTAAATCAGCAGAAAATGCTATTTGTTTGTAATGTAATTCGTAGTTTTATCAGCAGTATAAACTTAGCTGGAGAATGTTGGCATTCTTAATAAAGGAATTCTTGTGCTTGAATATATATCATGGAAATTCATAATCAAATGGGAACCAGTTTTTTGGAAATTGCGGATAAAGATGCTTCTGAATATGAATTTTGGAATCATGGATTTCCTTTCGAAAGGGAAGAAATTTTAAAGTTACTTATTAAGACATTGTTTCTATCGTCAAATTCTTCATCTCATCAAATTTCACATTTTGCTTATAAATTTTTACTAAAATTCTATTCTATCCTTAAAGATATTTTTAATTTCGCACTCGTATATTTTAAATTATAAGTAAAACAGACTAAAAAATTGATATATGGCAAAAGATACTTTTGTAGACCGTCATATTGGGCCAAGAGATTATGAACTAAGCGAAATGCTTCAATCTATTGGCGTTGAAACTGCCGACCAACTCATAGATCAAACTATTCCGGCGCATATTCGTTTGGAAAACGAGCTCGATATAGTGCCTGCGATAGCAGAAAACGAATTGTTAAACAAAATCCGGGCGATTGGTTTCAAAAACAAAATTTTCAGAAGTTATATCGGATTGGGATATTATAATACCATCATGCCTGCTGTAATTCAAAGAAATATTTTGGAGAATCCGGGTTGGTATACATCTTATACTCCTTATCAGGCCGAAATTTCGCAAGGTCGTTTAGAGGCTTTGCTTAATTTTCAGACCATGGTGAGTGAGCTCACTGCGCTGCCCATGACTAATGCATCTTTGCTCGATGAGGCTACTGCCGCTTCCGAGGCCATGCTGATGGCTTTTCATTTGCGATCAAAAAATCAGCAAAAAAACAATGTCATGAAGTTTTTTGTGGATACAGAGGTATTTCCGCATACTATCGATGTATTGAAAACACGTGCCATTCCGCTTGGCATTGAGCTCGACATCCGGGAATATCAACAAAGCCCGCTCAACGAAACTTATTTTGGTGCATTGATACAATATCCAAATGCAAAAGGCGAAATTGAAGACTATAAGGATTTTGTGCAAAAAGCCAAGGAAAAAGAGATTTTTGTTGTGGTTGCTGCCGATTTACTTAGCCTTACTATTTTAACGCCTCCCGGACAATGGGGTGCCGATGCAGTTTGTGGTTCTACTCAGCGCTTTGGTTTGCCAATGGGATTTGGTGGCCCACATGCCGGGTTTTTTGCTACAAAAGAAGAGTATAAAAGAAATATTCCCGGTCGTATTATTGGGGTTTCTAAGGATGTAAAAGATAAGCCTGCTTTGCGAATGGCTCTCCAAACCAGAGAACAACATATTAAGCGCGAAAAAGCTACTTCAAATATTTGTACTGCTCAGGCTTTGCTGGCTATTATGAGTGGAATGTATGGTGTATACCACGGGGCCGAAGGGCTAAAAAGTATTGCCTGGCAAGCGCATTATTCTGCTGCAACCCTTGAAAGCGAATTACGCGAGTTGGGCTACAACCAGGGTAATAAAAATTATTTTGATACTTTAGGTATTATTCTTCCCGAAGGAATTACAACTGAGCAAATTAAGAAATTGGCATTGGCTAATGAAATTAATTTTTACTATCCGGATAATAATACCGTAAGTATCGCAATGGATCAAACTGTATCTGTGAACGATATCAATGATATAATTCATATTTTTGCATCGGCTGTACATTGCGAAGCAACCGATTTAAGTGCATTAACCGAAAAACAGACTTTCGACAATAAATTTGCTCGTAAGGGTGAATTACTTAGCCAAAAAGTTTTCCGTAACTATCGTTCGGAAACCGATATGATGCGTTATATCAAGAAACTTGAGCGTAAAGACCTTTCATTGGCTCACAGCATGATTTCCTTAGGTTCATGCACCATGAAACTGAATGCCGCCGCCGAATTGCTGCCGCTTAGCTGGCCCGAATTTGGCGCTTTGCATCCTTTTGTACCGCAAGAACAAGCGGCTGGGTATTATGAAATGTTTACCGAATTGCGAAATGATTTAAAGGCTGTTACCGGATTCGAAGATATTTCGTTTCAGCCAAACTCAGGTGCTTCGGGTGAGTATGCCGGTTTGATGGTGATTCGTGCTTATCATTTAAGCCGTGGTGAAAATATGCGTAATGTCTGCTTAATCCCTTCGTCGGCTCATGGCACAAACCCTGCAAGTGCTGTTATGGCGGGTTTTGATGTGGTAATTGTAAAATGCGACGAAAATGGTAATGTAGATGTGGCTGATTTAAAGGAAAAAGCACAAAAATATGCGGCTAATCTCGGAGTGTTTATGGTAACATATCCTTCAACACACGGCGTTTTTGAGAGTGCCATTATGGAAATGTGCGATATTATACACCAAAATGGTGGTCAAGTATATATGGATGGTGCTAACATGAATGCACAGGTGGGTTATACTAGTCCGGCACGTATTGGCGCCGACGTTTGTCACCTGAATTTGCACAAAACCTTTGCCATTCCACATGGTGGCGGCGGTCCGGGTGTTGGCCCTATCGGTGTGGCTAAGCATCTTACCGAGTTTTTGCCTGGACATAGTGTTGTGAAAATTCTGGAACGCTCTACAACCGCTGTTTCGGCTGCTCCTTATGGCAGTGCAAGCATTTTAACCATTTCTTATGCTTATATTAAAATGTTGGGTGCTTCCGGATTAAAAGAAGCAACCAAAATGGCTATCGTAAATGCCAATTATCTGGCTTCTAAACTTAAAAATTACTACAACATTTTATACACCGGCGAAAATGGACGTGTGGCTCACGAAATGATTCTCGATTGTCGTCCGTTTAAAGCAATGGCCAATGTATTGGAGATTGATATTGCCAAACGCCTTATGGATTATGGTTTCCATGCTCCAACGGTGTCGTTTCCTGTACATGGTACTTTAATGGTGGAACCAACTGAGAGCGAATCTAAAGCTGAACTCGACAGATTTATCGATGCTATGATTAGCATTCATGCTGAGATTATGGAAATTAAAGATGGTGTGGCCGATAAAGATGATAATGTGCTGAAAAATGCACCTCACACCATGTTCGAAACTTCGGCCAACGAGTGGAATCATGCTTACAGTAGAGAAAAAGCTGCTTTCCCCTTAAACTGGATTGTCGAGAATAAATTTTGGCCAAGTGTGGCTCGTATCGATGATGCTTATGGCGACAGAAATCTATTTTGCACTTGTTTGCCGCTGGAAGAATATGCCGAACTGAAAATTAAAACGGCTACCGTAAATGTTTGATTAGTAGTTAATATATAGGATTATTTTTATAAAGAACTGCCTTTCTTTGTTGGGGGGCATTTTTTTTTGGAAATTTTTATTTCGGATTGCATTTTCTGCCATCAAAAGGTTTAATCGAATATATCGTTTAATACTTTTAGTGCATTTATTTCACCAAATCCATCCAGATGCAGTCTGTAAAATATGATCCACTTTTCAAGAAAACTTTGGCGCAATGCCCTACTTATTTTAAGAGCGCTTAGTGTGCTCAGATCTGCATTTAGCAAGTTCCGGAGCAAATTACTTTCTTCGAGGCTGAGCATGTATAAATTAATTTTGAAATCGGCACCAAATTTTCCGGATTGTAAATTAAAGTAGGCATTTGTATCGCTGTAATTAAGTTGGGGCACAAATCCTAAAAATCGTGTAAGCTTTACCAAAAAATAGAGGTGAAAATTGGCCATGCCAACAGATAATTGGTCGAGCGCCAACAAATGTGTTTTGATAAAGTCGAACAAGTTGTAATTGCTCTCTTCTTCGCGAATGGCTTTATTCAGCACCTCTGCCAGAAAAAGGGCAATGGTGCTTTTTTCTGTGATGAAAGGAATTTCGCTGTACATGGGAGCCAACATAAAATTACGCAAACTTTGCATGCTCCGGTTGTTTTTGTATTCTATTTCGGCATCAATAAGACTTAAAACATTGAGCATGCTGCGTTTGTGCCGGTTTTTTTTCCCGCTTAGGCCTTTGAGCATAATGCTTATGCGCCCAAACTCACGGGTGTATAATTGCACAATGATGCTATTGTCGTTATACCTTAAGTGATGAAGCACAATGGCCTCCGTTTTGCTAAGCATTTAGTTGAAAAAAAGAATTTTGCTTACATAGGTTTTGGTGCCATCCGAATTGCTGCTAAAAACCAAATAAACTCCCGATGCCGCCCTTTCTCCGCGCAAGTTGCTTCCGTTCCATTGGGCTTGTCCGCCAAGTGCTTTGGTTTCAAATACCAGATTGCCGGCCATATCAGTAATTTTTACATTTACATTGCTTACCAGTCCGGTTATGGTTATTATTCCGTTGTAGGATGGTAGCACTGGATTTGGATACACGTATACATCAAAATAATCGGCATGCCCTGTGGTGGCTGTGCCTTTGTAAGATACAATGCCTTTGTCGGTGGCAAAAAAAACTTCTCCGGTATTTTCGTTAATCTCAATATCGCGTATGGTATTAGAAATGAGCGGACTGTTTTTCGTATTGAAAGAGACAATGGTTTGCTGGCCATCGGCGCTAAGCAAAAACACACCTCCACCTGCGGTACCAATCCATTTGCGGTTGGCTCCGTCTACGGCAATGCTTGTTACGCTTTGGGTTTCGAGTAAATATTGCACTACCGAATCGTTTTCCTCTTCGTATACTTTCAAGCGTGTGGCATAGAAATTCTGGTTTTCTTTAAATCCTGCGGGATTGAAATAACTCAGAACACCTTTGTCGCTTCCCAACCAAATTGTGCCATCCAAATCTTTGGCAATACAGTATATTTGGTTGGTGATGAGTTCTCCTGTTTCGTCGCGGATATCCAGCTGTTTGTAAAAATCGTCGGAAATATCTGCCACGCTGAAATTGTCGTTGTAGACAAATAGACCATAACCACGGGGTAATACCATCCATTTCTGGTTATAATCGTCGATGAGCATTTCGCCCATGGTTTGTGCGTTGATAGCATTTCCCACCGGAAAACTAATCCAGTTTCCATTTGTCTGTAACACGTGAAGCGCATTTGACACCCCCGAATTGTTTACCCATAATTGGTTGGCTGCATCGAAAGCCATTCCTCCTATACGCACAAATCCTTCGGTAAATGGGCTGATATTTTCGAGTGGGCTATTTTGGTGGTTATGGATTTTCACCAACTCAAAGTTCTTAAATTCGTAGAGTCCGTCGCTCCAGGTAGCACCAAAAATATGGTTTGGGTTGTATGGATTGATGCATAGATTTATTAAATCGCGCCCTTTCTCGTTCCACAAAAAGTTGGAATTCCAGTTCTCATCGAAAAATCTGTGTAAACCAGCTGTTTGAAACGAGTTGTTCCAGGCTAAATCCACTGCCCCGGGGGCAACATAAAGATAATCTCCCTTCGATTTGATATTAAAAGCATCCGAATACAAAGGACCATTCGGATATATACTCCTAAACTGCTGATTTTCGTAGATTACCAAACCCAGATATTCATCGGCAAAATATAGGTTATCGCCCTGAGCAATAATTTGGTTGGGATAAAAGTCGCCGAATCCATAGGTGTTGATTTCTGTTTTCAACACAAAATTGTCGGTGTAAATACGGGCACTTTGGGGTAGCAATACATAAAATTGCTTATTCTGATAATAGAATTGTTTGGGCTTTTCTGTGAGCAATAATTCATTTGTCCAATTATTTTGCAGGCTGTAGATGTGGAATGCCGTATCGCTTCTCGTGCAAAGGGTCACAAAATCCGCTGTGCCGCACATGTATAAGCTTTCTTGAGTTCCGGTTGGCAATGATACTTGCTTCCATTGTGCTACATCGGCAAGAAAGCGATTTTTTACGCCCGCTTTTTTTATGATATTATCCATTAGCACATAAATCGTGTCGCCGGCAATATGTACGTTCTTTACATTCTCTTGTTGACCATTATTGCCTACGAAATAACTTTCTTTGATTTCCTTTCGCTGCAAATCTACTACCGAAACTCCATAAGATGCTGCCAAATAGGCAAAATTATCATAAATGAATATTTGATTGATATTTACTGAACCTAATTCGGTTTTGTTTCGAATATCGGGAATATTAATCACATTGCCATTGTCGTAGATTATATCCATATTGCCATTGCTGTAGGCCAGCAGATGCAAATTTTGGGTGGCAGAATAGGCCATATCGGATATTCCGAAATCCGAAAGTACTGATATTTTAGATAGTTTCTCAATTTCGCGCGTAGAATTGTCGTAAACAAATAGGGCTTCGGGGGTTGATGCAAATACACTACTCCCGGAGATACTTATTTTACGTACGTGCGAATAAGCCAGGTGGTCGCGCCACTCGCCTATGCCTATTTGCGCATCGCTCAATTGCGATTGCATCAATAGTATCAGAAATAGAAAAACTGATAAGCGATGCGATTTATGTTTGCTTATGCTATACTCTTTCATGCAATAAAATCACTATTCTGTTTCCGCCTTAAAAGTATAAAAAAATATGGGAATGGACGTTTTATGTTTAATGATGCCCTTTTTTTTGTGAATATAGCGTCATATTGTTAATCAAATTTACCTGTTATTACATTTTTACTGAAAAATGCTTGTGAATTTTATAAAATATGGTATTTGACACTATATTTGATAGGGCAAAATGTAAGCTACAATATGCATAAAGCTATCATTTTAAGAATATAAATGCAGAAAATCCCATCTAAGTGAAGCTTCTCCGGATAGAATTTTAGGGTTTGCCTGCACTAAAGCTTTTTGCAAAAAAAAACTCAGAAAATTGAAAGAACATCAGAACCATCACTTTAGTGATTTTTCTGCTTTAAGCCATGTATCATCAAATCTATTCTTTAAATAATTGTCTTATAGGTTGTTGAATAGTAAAAAATAGATTAATTGTATATAAAATTGGCCATTCAATTCTGTTATTTCACATTGCTTAAGCAGATAGTACTTGAACGTACGGTGTTCTGTACTTGTTCCGGTGTTGGAATAAGAGAATCCCGAAATTGAATTATATTGAAAGTTTAATCACTATTAATCAATTTCCACTCCTAAGACCAGTATATCGTCGAGCTGTTCATATTTGTCATTTGTCCAGCGATGGTATTCCTGTCGGAATAGCTCTCTTTGTTCTAAAATTCCGTTCTGCTGTATACCAATGATGAATTCGGAGAAGTGATTTTTTAGATATTTTCCTCCGTTTTCGCCGCCAAATTGGTCGATAAAGCCATCGGAATACAAATATATTCGGTCTTGCGATTTTAGGGTATAGTTTTGCATCGTAAATGGTTTTTCGCGATAGTATACACCCACAGGCTGCTTATCGGCTTTTAGTTCTATCAATTCCTTATTTCTCATTATAAATGCCGAATTATAAGCACCGGCAAAACTTAATATTTTGCTTTGCATATTTATAATGCAGAGGGCAATATCCATACCGTCTTTTTGCGAAGCGTTGGCATCATTTTGGTTTAGCGCATGTTTTATCCCTTTGCGCATTCGGTCTAAAATGTCGGCCGGATTTAACTCGGCAGATGTGTGGAGAATTTCGTTCAAAAAAGCCATTCCCAGCATACTCATAAAGGCACCCGGAACTCCGTGGCCGGTTGAATCTGCTGCCGCAAGCACCAAATTGTCGCCATATTGGTCGACCCAATAGAAATCGCCCGATACAATATTGCGTGGTTTCCAGTAAACGAAACTTTTCGGAAAGAATAATGCAACTCGCTCGTTTGTTGGCAGCACAGCTTGTTGTATCCGTCGGGCATATATGATACTGTCGTTTATTTCCTTGTTTTTTTGTTCCAACATTTGGTTTTGCGATACAACCATTTCTTGTTGGGTTTTTATCTCGTCGTTTTGGGCTTTTATTTCTTCGTTTTGGATAAATAGTAATTCGTTCTGACTTTTTATTTCTTCCTGACTTTTTTCGAGCATCTCGTTTTTGTATTCAATTTCCTTTTTTTGCTCCCTAAGCAATGCATTGGCTTTTTGTTTGATTTTGTTTCCGCGAATAAAGAAAGCCAATGTAAGTAATATGAGCAGAATGCCAACAATCATAGAGTATTGGGTTATTTTCTGCTTTTGAATGATTGCATGGTTGAGTTGCTGTTGGGTTTTTAGTTGATTATTCTCTTTCTCTACCCTTTCTATTTCGAGAAGGGTGTTTAGTGAGTTTACCTGCGAAATGCTTTCTGCCGACATGGTGCTGTCTTTTACTTCGTAATATTTTTTAAGGAAAAGCATGCTTTTTTGGTGCTGATTTTGTGCCTCGTATAGCAGATGCAGGTTGAAATATAGTTTCATGGCCATATCGGGCAAAAAAAAGTGCTGCAAATAGTTTTGTGTATAACCAAAGGCTTTTTGTGCATCGTTATATTTTTTTTCGCCCATGTAGATTTCGCCAAATATGTTTTTACAATAAGCAATACCTCCTTCGCCCATTAGTCTTGGCGCCATTGCCAGCGCTGTATCGGCATATTGCCGGGCAAGTGGGTAGTTTTTCAAACCCAAATGTATTTCGGCCAATGTAGCCATATTGTAGTAAAGTAGCCTTTGGTTGTGTTCCGCCTCGTTTATTCTTTTCGATTTAAGCACAAACTCCATAGCTTCTTTATACATTTTTTTATTCATATAGGCATCGCTGATGTTGTTGGCTGCATGGGCGTATTGTAAAACGTTGAATCGGGTGGTGTCTAGTAAACTTTTATATTTTTCAATTGTTTGGTCGTAATCTTTGATGTAGCCGTAAATATAGCCCATCATATTCACCGATTGAAAAATAAATTCTGTATTTTTTATTTCCTCTGCCATTGTTTGTATTTCGGTATACATTTTTATTGCTTCGGAGTAATTGCCTAAATCAAAGCGCATAAAGGCTTTAACGCTCAGAAGTGTTATATAGGAGAGGGTATCGGATGTGCTAATGCGATCAAAACCTTTACTGAGCAAAATATTGGCTTCTTTTGCTTTTTGGGTATTGATGAGTATAAAAACGCAGGTGCCCAGCCAAGTGCTGGCAATTTCGGCGGAGAATTGGGCGTAATGCAGTGGAATCAGACTATCAAATTTTTGAATTATTTGTTCGGAGTTTAATTGTTGCATATTAAATAGGCCTATTAGTTTCTCGCTTACAAATGAAGCCTCATGTGTTCGGTTCAGAAATAAAAAATGTTGTATGGATTGCAGATAATAGTGCTCGGCAGAATCGGCATTGGCTTTCATTTGAAAATAATCGCCTTTGTATCGGTAAAATAATGCATTCTCCATGCTATCTGCATTGTTGTCATTCGGTTCGTACAAAAGTAGGAGTAATTGTAAGGAATCAGAATGGCGATTTTGTACAGCAAGGCTCATTTTTTCCCATAAATTACTATGCTTTAATGATTTTTGTTGTGCCTTTGCTTGATGCACGAAAATTAGTAGTAAGCAAAAGAACCCTGCCAAACGGATATACTTTTTCATTTCTATTTTCGGTTAAGTTATTGTTCAAAATTAACTTCACTAAAGTAATTAACTTTAGTGAAGTTTTATTCATGCCATCAGGCTTTTTGTGTTAAATAGCTTTTAATTTCTGAAACAACTTGAGCTATTTCTGTTTTCCCAATGTTTAATTCGTTAATTTGTAGTTCGGAAACAATTTGATGCAATTGCTTTATGAGTAAGTGAACATGGTTTTCGGTATTTAGTATTCTGATACGCTCTTCTTCGGTTGCCAGTTCTATATTAGCAATATGGGCATTGGCTTCGTTTTCAATTCGCTGAATTTCTATTCTTCGCATCATTATTTCTTTTTCTTTTTCGGTGGTTTCTATTTCTGATGCTATTTTTATTCTTCGGTTTTCTTCTTCTTTTTGATAAAGTGTTAATTCGTTTTCTTTTTGCAGTAGGCTTTGTTTATTGCTTTCTTCTGCTTTTCTAAGAATAAGTGCACTTTGTTTTTCAAGTTCCAGATTTTCTATTTCGTGCTTGCGCTCCAGATTTTTGCGTTTGGCTTCTTGTTCGAGAAGCGCTATTTCTTCTTTATGTTTTATCTGATGTTCGGCTATTTCCTGATTGGTTTTTAGTGCACTTGTTTCACTCTCGAGCCTTACCTGGTCGCGGTATTTGGCTTGCATGTTGTGAAACAATTGCTCCGACATAATTTTTACATTCTTTATTTCAATGGTTTCTATAGCAATACCCCATTCGTTGGAGATGTATTCAAGTTCTTTTTTTAGCTGAAGTATGATAGTACCTCTTTTGCGAAGCACTTCTTCTATGGTCATGTTGGCCACCTGATGCCTTATGGCCGATTCTACTACATCTTTCAGAAAAATGTCTATCGTATCTATTGGGTCTTTTTTGCCAGCAAAATCAAAGTGCAGGTAGGTTTTCTCGGGCACGTTCACTTTCCAGAAGGCGAAGCCGCTTACTTCAACACCTTGGTTTTCTTTGCTTATCTGGTCGGCCAGAAAGTGTATTTTACTCACCGTGGTTGGAATAATTACATATTGCTCCGATGGAATGGTAAAAAAGTTCATTCCCAGGCCTTGCGAATGTATTTTTCCGTTTCTAAGTCTTATTACGTAATCCGAAGGATTAACCCTAACAATTCCAATATTTTTCATAAATCTGATGTATTTTACATTAGTATAATTTACGATTTTTTTTTCATTTTTTTGCTTAGCATCGACAATTTATGAAGAATTTTTTTGGGGTAAAAGAATGTTGTACTTTTGAAAAAACCACTATCCAAAAGTTTGAATGCTCTGGAAAGTGGTTTAAAATGATAATAATACATCAAAATTATACCTTAAATTTTGCGGTAATATCGCTAAAAGATTTTGCTAATTGGTTTAAATCTTCGGCATTTTGCCCCATTTGTTCTACAATTCCCGAATTTTGTTCCGAAATGCTGCTCAATTCATTCATTGCCCGTATAATATTGTCAATATTGGCGGTTTGTTCGTTGCTAAGTTCGGCAATTTTTTCTACCAAACTGGCCGTTTTTTCTATTTCAGGGAGCAATAGTTTTACCATTTCGCCCGTCTGTGTGCTTATTGTTAAACCATTTTTTGTAAGATGATTGATTTGTCCGGCTGCTTGAGCACTTTTTTCGGATAGTTTTCTAACCTCACCCGCCACAACGGCAAATCCTACACCATGTGTGCCCGCTCTTGATGCTTCGATAGCTGCGTTTATGGCCAATAAATCGGTTTTTGCGGCTATTTCGCCAATAATACTAATTCGCGCAGCAATTTCTTTCATGGCATCTACCGTTTTTATAATCATATCGTTGCCTTTTGTGAGTTCTTCCATTGCTTTTTGCGAAATGGCCTTGGTGGTAGAAGTATTGCTGTGCGAGATGCGAATATTGTCCGACATGTCGTTTAAGGCCGCAGAAACTTCTTCTTCGGCTTTTTTTTGTGCATTAGAGTATTGTGCATAATATTTTGAGCGTTCGTTGAGTATTGTCGAGAATTCTGTCATTTGTGCGGCACTCTTTTTCATGTCGTTTACCATTTCCCGGAAACGGGCTACTGTGGTGCGCAATGCCTCTGCAAGTGTTCCTATTTCGTCTTTGGAGTGCACATCTAGTTTGGCGGTAAGGTTGCCCGAGCTTATTTGGTTGGCAAATTCAACGCCCTTATTGATGGAGTTAAACACATTGTTGGTAAACCACGTGAGAATGGCAAGCATTAGAAACAAACCGATAATACCAACAATCATTGTATTGCGGATTATTTTGTTGGCATCTTTTAGTACATCACTCATATATACTATTATGCCTAAAGACCATGGTGTGCCTGTTTGGCCAATATGCACGGGTGTCAGAAAAAACAAAATATCGTCGTTGGTATCTGAGTGTTTATCATAGCTCAGAAACTCATTGCCTTGGGCTATTATTTCCGAAATGTGGTCTAAACTGTCTTCCGATGGATTCAGGTCGGAAAATGTTGTGCTAATGGCAACAGTATCCGGATGATAAACGTATTTGGCTCCATTTGACATTAGAAAAGCATATCCGTTTTCGTAGAGTTTGATGTTTTTTACAATCTCCTGAAAATGCTCGAGCGTAATATCTATGCCTACTAGGCCCGAAAACTTGTTATTTGTCATTATCGGAAAAGCCAATGTGGTTTCGAGAATACCGGTTGTTCTGTCGTTGTATGGTTCCATGATGGTTTCTTTCGGATTATCCATCATTTTATGATAATTGGTTCTTTTTTTTATACCACCAATGTCTATACTATCGAAAACGTAAACCAGTTTCTTATTTTCGTCTCTAAATGTGGCGCCGTTTACTCTTCCCGGCTTGTTGCCCCACAAGGGGTCGAAGTAACTCAGCTGCCACGAGTACCATACTCCTTTGTAATTGGGATTAAGATTTAAACCATGATTGATAATATTATCAAATCTGTTTTTCTTTTCTTTACTGGTTAAACCTTTGTGCGACAGCATGCCGGTGGCCATTCCTCTGGTTAATCCCATATCCAGATTGAGCTCTTTGGTTATTAATTCGGCTTGCAAACGGGCTTTATTCTTTACAATCTCCTCGGCATTTTGCCTGTTTTGAGATTTTAAATTTATTAGGATATAACTTAAGGTGATACCGTAAATAATGATTCCTGATATTAATGTTACAAGAATTAATTTCTGTTTGAGTGACATAGGCTAAGTATTTGTTTCGAAAAATACTAAATTTTCTTTAGCAATCAAATATTTAGGCAATTATTGTGTTGCTTTTTTGTTTTTTATATAAGGGCTGTTAATGCTGATACTATTTGCTTAATAATTCAGAAAATTCTATAAAGAGAATCTTCTTCAGGACTTGTTTTCCCGCATTTTGATTCCTAAACTGAAATATTTTTAAATTATTTGGTTTAAGGCGAATGCTGCTGAAAGCGCGCTACCAAAAAATATTCATTTTCGAAAACTATTTCTGTATTTAAATTTCGAAGCTTATCAGGGTAACCATGAATAACGAGGTAGCGGCAGTTATTTGATGCTAGATTTGCCAAATAACCGGTGTCTGCTAATTGGGCAGTGCTGCAAATCCAACCTTTTCGATGCGCCAAATAAATGAGTTGTGGATTACCATCGCCGTTGATGGCTATTAAATCATCTTTTTTCGAAACTTTTTCCATAATGTTTTCCAATTCGAGTTTATAATTCTCCTTCCCGGATAGAAAAAAATCGTGGTATTGATTGGCCAATCCTTCTGCAATGCCTAAAGTTAATAAGGTGTAGAAAATCCAGGTCGATTTTATTTGGGAAAGTGCGTATCCGGCCAGAAGTGCCATAAAGGGTACAAAAGGAATGATATAGTAATTGTGATGATAAAAGAAATAGCCCGATTTAAACATATACATAAGAAATACGCCAAAGGCTGCTAAAAAATATAGAAGCATTTTTAGTGTTTTATTGTATAATAGTAGTATTAGGCCGGTGATAAATAGTATAAAATGGATGTAGCCGGAGAAGGCATCAAAATAAAACCGGTGAAATGTTTGCGGCAGATGGGTTAATATATCCATAAAACCTTGGGACATTGGTTTTCCAATATTATACCAATAGCCATATTCTGCTGCTAAATGTGCGTTCCATTGAAAATACCATAGATAGGTTAAAAGCAATGGAAAAATAGTGGCAACGCCTAGTGCAATACGTTTTGGGGCTTGGTATACAGAATTTGTAAGCAAAGGAATGAGAATCACAAAACATGTAAGTGCCGGAATTTTAGATAAAAGGCCTAGGCTACTAAAAGTTATATATAAGATAAGCTGGTGTAATTTACCTTCTTTTAGATATATAAAACCATAATATACTCCAATAATCACCAACGAAACGGCGTAAGTATCGGGCATCATTTTTCTTGAGAATGAAAACCAGATAGAAGACGCCAGGATAAGGGTAGAGACAAATGAAATTTGTTCACCAAATCCGGATTTGGATAGGATTCGATAAAAATACAGTAAACCCATTGACGAAATAATCAGGTTAAGCAATCGGCCATACCAGTGTGTGTAGCCCAAAATTTTAGAGAGGATAAAATGCAAGTAATTGAGCGATGGAAATTCCATTGCAATAATGCCGCTAGCGCCATTGGTCTCGTCGATGCGGGGGTACAATATGTTGGCATTTGTTTCCAGAAAATTGCGCGCTACCATTAAGCCTGTAGCTTGTCGCCAATTATGTCCGGCTTCTAATGGCGCATTTGTTATTCCTATCAGTCTGATAGCCATAATAATTAGAATCCAGAATTCAGCTTTTTTCAGTGTTTTTTTCATTTGTAAAGCTTGTTACTAAAATGTACCAAACATCATCTTATCATTGTTGCTTTGCGAAGTAAGCTGCATCTGATGTTTTTGTGCCGCCGATAAGGCCAGAATAATGGCATCTAGCAAATCGTCGGGGCCAAAGTCTGTTCCTTTTTTTCGTTTTGATAACATATTTTGAATGTGTATTTCTGCATTCGGAACAAATTGCATTAGCTGTTCTAACCTTATGGTAAGGCCAGCTTGTGTTTTTTTGGAAGGTGGTAGAATACCGGAGTTGAGTAAAAGAAATGCCAATTCCGGATGCGATTCAAACAAAATATTTTTTGTTTTGTTTTGATAAAATGCTTGCGCTTCAATAATTTTGTGCTTAATATTCCAGTATTGTATCGATATTTTTTTACCCATTATTTGATAGTTAAGTTCGCAAGCCTGAGTGTAGGTTTCTTGTTGCAAGGCTGCAAAGTTTGGACTTAGAAATATGGAATGGGCTCTTTTGTTTAGTAATTTGCGCGCTTTAAGTTCGCTTTTGCGGTAGCTTGTTTGGGCAAAATGCAGTGGAATATCAATATAGATGCGTTCGAATTGCTCCAAATCGTTTATCATGTTTAATTCTGTGAGATGATGAAGGCTTAGTTTCATTTGTTGGTCTAAAATGGCTAGTATCCAGCCATTTCTGCATCCATCTATTCCTCCATGCATACTCATTTGCAGATTATTTTGTTTGATGAAAATATTGCTCTATTGCCAGGTATCTATAGGCGAATATTTCTTTTATTTTTTTTTGATAACCAGACTGTTGGCAATTGCTCCCAAAAACCCGAAAGGTGGCGAATAAGTAACAATATCGTTCATTAGCACCCCTTCGGGAGTGTTTTTGATAAAATGCCGGTGGTGTCATAAGTTGTATGGCCCAATTCGTTGTTCGTCTACAAAATATTCAAAATCGCGCACGTGGGTAATTTCCGTAAGCCAATCTGTTTTTATGCCCAATATCGGACTAACTTTATAGCTTATAATCATGCCCTGATACATTTTATCGGGCAATTCGCCCGAAGTAATGTCGAATCCCATATATGGCGGAGTTATTTTTTTTGGATTGCCGGAAGTGGAAATAAAGTTCCATACTGTATGTAAATCAGCTTTAACTATTTGTTCTGTTTTAAATTGATAGAATGCCATTTTTTTAAAATTGATTTAAATATCAAACAATATTATACTTAGATAATTTATTTTTTAATTCGCTTATTTGTATCGGTTTGGTAATATAATCGTCGAAAATATTATTGTATTTGTACACTTCGTATTCCATGGCATAAGCCGTTTGTGCAATGATAGGCAAGTTTGTGCGTCGTTTTTTTATTTCGGCGGCAGCTTTCTCTCCACTCATCACAGGCATTTTTATATCCATGAGTACCAAATCAATTTCTGTATTATCCTGAATCATTTCTATGGCTATTTTTCCATTTGCAGCCCTCAACACTTTAATCTCCATATAATTTAAGAATTCTTCCAAGAACAAAAAGTTGTTTTCTTCGTCTTCTGCCACCAGAATGGTTTTTGGTTTATATAATTTTTCTGAGGTTAAGCTTAAGATGTTTTTTTTAATACGAACAGGTTTGTACGGCAAAGTGAAGTGGAAAGTGGTACCATTACCGGGCATTGATTCTACCCAGATTTTGCCTCCGAGCAGTTCTACAAATCCTTTGCAAATGGATAGGCCCAATCCTGTTCCGCCATACTTGGTTTGTATGCTGATTTCTGCCTGATTAAATCTTTCGAATATAATGTGTTGATATTCTGGCTTGATACCTATTCCAGTATCTTTAACATAGAAGTTTAAAACTGTCTCCTTTAAAAAAACGCCTAATTCTACGCTTCCTTGCTCGGTAAATTTAATGGCATTATTCAGCAAATTGCTGATAATCTGGATTAGCATGGTTTTATCTGTAATAACTAAACTTTCTTCGACAACGATGGCTATGTTCGATATAAGTGCTATATTCTTTTTTGATGCCTGAAGTTCGAAAATCGAATGCATTTCGTTAAATAACTGAAATATATCTGTTTCTAAATATTCCGGCTTCTCTTGTTTGGTTTCGAGCGACGATACCGTTAAAATATTTGTAACTACGGCAAGCAGTTGTTCCGCACTGTTTTGTATTATTTCAATAAAGTGTGCTTTCTTTTCCGGAACAATATTGTTTTTCGCCAGAAAACCGGTAAAACCGATTATGGCGTTCATTGGAGTTCTAATTTCGTGCGACATATTTTGCAGAAAGGCCGATTTGAGCCTGTTGCTTTCCTCTGCTTTTTCCTTTTGTACAATTAGCTCTTTGTTTAGCATTTCTAATTTGCTGATAGTCTCTGCTAATTCTTTGTTTAGTTTTGCTGTTTCCTTGGTTTTTTGTTGAATGGCTTTTTCTGCATTTTTTCTTTCTGTAATATCTCTTACTACTGCCATGATAAATAGTTCGTTATGAATTTCGGTTATTTCGCCCGAAATAAGCACTGTTTTTACCGAATTGTCTTTCATTTGCAGTTCAGCTTCGAAATTGGATACTTTTTTTTCTGCATCCATCAATGCGGTGTACTCTGCTATTTGTTTTTTGTTGTGCCAAATATTGCTTTGATAAATGGTTTTGCCGATAAAATCGTGGCGCTGGTAACCCGAAATCAGGCAGGCACTTTTGTTCACATTGCTTATGATGTTGTCTGCCATGCGTGTTATCATTATGGCATCGGGACTGGCATTGAATAAGGTATTAAATTTAGATTTCGATTTTTTGAGGGCTTCGATGTATCGCTTTTTGTCGGTTATGTTTTCTCCAATAGCAGCAATGGCTTCGGTTTCTCCATTTTCGTCTTTCAAAAGGGTATTGCTCCAGGCAATGAGCAGTTTTTCGCCGCTTTTCGTGCAAATTTCATTTTCAAAATACAATATGCTGTCTCCTTGAATTATCTTATTTGTTGTTTTGTAAACTTTGGCTCTGGTTTCCTGTGGAATAAATATTTCAAACCAATTTTTGTTTATTATTTCTTCATATAAAAAACCGGTAATCCGCAATAAATATTCATTACAAAAAATAATTTTACCGTTGGTATCTAGTATGACTGATATGAGCTGCACATTTTTCATCATATCCGAAAACCGACGATCCATTTCCAGTAAACTTTCTTTGGCTTTGCGGTTTTCCCAATTTAATTGCTGCTTATTGAGCAGAATGCCCAATAGCATAGTGCCCATCGGATAAATGCTAAGTGTGGGTATAGCTATGGCATAAAGTGTGTTCAGCGATTTTTCATCAGGCAGGAGGCTTGTCCAAATAAGCATGACAAAATGAACGATAAATCCCATGGTAAGAAAACTTAAGGCGGCTTTCTTTTTTGTAAATTCCTTAAAAAAATACCTCCAAATCAGACCAATTAGTCCGGAGCTTATTATTACCATAATGCCCATGTATACGCCGTCGCCACCCATGCTGAACCGATACATAAATGTAATGGCCATTGCAATAGCAGATGGAATAAAACCAAGAAACAATGCTGATACTGATAGTAAAATGGAGCGTGTATCGAAGCTTATTCCAGGTTGATATATCCATGGGGTTTTCATGAGCAAAATGCCCATAAAACCCAAGATAACTCCGGCAATAGCTTTGTGTATAATTTCTTTATTGGTATTATTATTAAGCCAATTGCTATTGTATAGGTAACTAAAAACCAGTAAAAGGGATATATTTTGAATTAATCTGGCAAAAAATTCGTGCCCCATAATATTTCATTTTATTTGTTCAAATCTGAAATAATATTTTTGATTCAATTATATTAGATTTAACTTAACTATAAATAATTAAAATTTGCGAAGCTGCATTGCATTTCTTCACTTTTTCTGGATGTAAGGCCTTCAAAAGTAATAAAAATTTTATGAGATTGATAATATATTCACTTTTATTATCCGGTATTTTGATTAATTTTTGAACTGTTTGTGTGTGGTATTGTGGATTTATTTATGTATTTATGCGTTAATATGTTGAATTGCTTTTATTTTGTTCAATATTTGGCATATAGTATGTTTCTAAAAAAACGCTTGCATATATGCAATTTACTCTTTACCTTTAGCGCCGAATTAGATATATTCAACTAACTGAGAATTAATTGAAAACAGAATTTAACTTATGAAAAAACTGGTAATAAATTATGTAGAATTGCCCAGTCGCATTCGGAAACCGCTGTGGCGTTTATGGCATAATTTAATCTTGAAGTACGACAAAGGTCGTCCGGAATCTTTTTTAAACTATGGATACCATGGCGACGATTTAGAATTTTCGCACTTCAGATTAAGTGAAGAAGATTTGCCCGATAAGTACAGTATTCAGCTCTATGCACATGTTGCCCGTCATCACGATTTCAGCGGCACCAATGTGCTCGAGGTTGGTAGTGGCAGAGGCGGTGGAGCTTCTTTCCTTACCAGGTATTTTAAGCCTCAGACTTATACTGCTTTAGATATTAACCAAAAAACTGTGGATTTTTGCAATCAGCATCACCGCGCTCAAGGTTTAAAATTTGTGCAAGGACATGCCGAAAAACTACCTTTCGATAATGAACAATTTCATGCGGTGGTAAACGTTGAATCGGCCAGATGCTATACCGACATTCCCGGATTTTTTGATGAAGTGAAACGTGTGCTTAAACCAGGCGGTAAATTTTTGTTTGCCGACATGATTCGTCCGGAAGATTACGATAGCATTGTAAACCATTTGAAAAAAACGGGTCTGCGTATTGTTGAAACCAAAGACATTTTACCCAATGTAGTGGAAGCGCTTAAAAAAGATACAGAACACCGAAAACAAATGATAAACTCCAAAATACCTAAATTTTTGCGTAAATCCTTTTACGAATTTGCCGGGGTTGAAGGCTCTGGTAGATTTAAAGAATTTGATACCCGCGAAATCGGATATTGGTCTTTTACTTTGGAAAAACCATTGAATTAATAGTTTAACTTCAGGTTAGTTAACGAACTCCCTACACACACCCGAAAATATATTGTTTTCGGGTTTTTTTTTCTTTTTATGTCACATTTTATTGTTTTATTTCGTCATAATATAAATGATACTTAAAATGAGAAATCTAATTGTTCTGTTTTTAGTCGTTATGCTTTCCTCGTGTATGCAAGATAATGCCACTGATAATTTGTCCCTGGCCGAAACTAATATTCAATTGTATAACGATGCTACTATTTATCAAAGTATTATTGGCAGTAGGGGGGAAGAAATTTCTGATGCTTTTCTGATTGATTCTGCTTATATTGTTGGCGATTGGCTCACCCTGCGTGTAAATTATTCGGGTGGATGCAATCAGCATTCTTTTGCTGCTTATTGGAGTAATGCATGGAATTATTCCGAACCGCCGCAAACACATATTCTTATTACCCACAATGCAAATCAGGATTACTGCGAGGCTTGGATTACACAGGAATTATCTATCAATTTAAGCTGGCTAATGAATGGGAATATTGAAAATCCAATGATTTTGATTATTCAAAATGGTTCTAATAATCAGGATTTTATTATATACTAATTTTTGTTTAAGAAGAAAGAAAATATAGAAGATATTATTGCCGGATGTCGGAAAAAACAAAGTAAATCGCAAGAAGCTTTGTATAAGGAATATTTTGGCTATGCCATGAGCGTGGCACTGCCTTATGCACATGTACCCGACGAGGCACACGAGATTGTTAACGACAGTTTCATGAAAGTTTTTGATAAAATTGACTCTTATAAGGAATCACATTCTTTTAAATCGTGGTTTAGAGCCATTGTGGTAAATACTGCCATTGATTATTACCGCAAGAATGGTAAATACCGCTTAAATACTGATGTGGAGCAGGCAGACAGAAGCGAATACAGCGAAGAAATTCTGGATAGCCTGAATCTGGAAAATATTTTGGAACTTCTCAACGGATTATCAGATAACCAGAGAGTTATTTTTAATTTGTATGAAATTGAAGGCTATTCGCATCGCGAAATTGCCGAAATGCTGGATATTACCGAAACGGCATCGCGAACCAATTTAACAAGGGCAAAAAAATCGCTCAGAGATTTGTATTTTAATTATTTTGAACAGCATGAAGAAACCAATAGATATAGCATTGAGCAGCAAGATAAAGCAAACTCTTGAAAATTATCAGCCGGGGTATAAGCCGGAATACTGGGAACAGTTCTTGCAACAGAAATTGCAGCAAAATAAACGTTTGTTTTTGTGGTGGCCAATTATTGCAAAAGCGGCTGTTGTTGCAATATTGGTTTCTGCCTTGCCCTCAAGTATTCAAAATAGCCTGAGTCCCAAAATTTGGCTTCCGCAAAATAATTTTGCTGAGCTTGCCTTACAACAAGATAATTATACTGAAATTAATATCAGTAAAAGTCAAAATACGCATTTTAGTAAACAAACAAGGCAAATGAACGAAAGGCCGGAAGAGATTCTAATTACAAATCTGCCTTTTCGCGAAATTGACTTAAACCACCGGCAAAAGCCCGGTTTTGATTATCTGAATACGCAGTATGCAACGATGGATATGCTTCAGGAAGCGCTGTATGAGATGCCTCTGGAAAAAGCAGTGGACGAAACGCCGGATAAGAATATGCTGCTTAGTTTTGATATCAGCAGTGCAATGGGAAATCAACAGCAAACCAATGCCAGCTTGCTCGAGAGCACTGTTGCCGCCGCTATTCCTTTGGGAAAAAAATGGCATATAAGTACCGGTCTAAGATGGCAAAAAAATAGTGAGATTATGAATATGAAAATGATGCTTTCGCCTGCAGCCGATGCATCTATGAGCGTTAACGAGGAAACCAATTATCAGGTACTTTCTGTTCCACTCTCTTTTCATTTTAAAATTAATAAGAATATTCATGTCGCAATGGGCTCATCACTCGATTATGTAAATAATCTACACCAGAGCAAAACCGCATCCATGCCATCTGTAACTTTTTTTAGTGGAGCAAATAGCCTTAACGATTTAAAACATACCAGCTTGGTGTCAAATAGCTATGAATCTACAACGCAAATAGACCGCCTTCAATTGTTTAGTCACCTGCGATTGGGCATCAGTTATCAATGGCAAAATGCCAAGCGGGCTATGCAATTCGAGCCTTTTATGCAGTTTCCGGTTAATCAGTATCAGCAATTAAATAATATGCCCATGCTGGGAGTGAACCTAAAATATCAATGGAAATTTAGCTGAAAAACTGCTTAACAATCTATCAAAAACTATTATCCTAAATGCTCCTTAGTGGCGAAATCTTTGTAATTCAGAAATGAAATATTTAGGGCAAATCTGCTATTGTTTTATGTAGGGTCTGCTGAAAAATATATAATTATTATTAAATCAAATATTTGATGCTTTAATGCAAGGTTTTTAACGCATATTGCTATTTTTCATGCATTGATTCTTCATTTACAACAATAAGCACTTAGAGTTAATAGTGAGCATGTATTTTTTAAAGAGATATATTTATAATTAGGGTCTGCTGAAAAACTAAAATAGATTGATTCTGAATGTGAATTTCAGAAAATGGTTTTCATCTCAGTGTCTATGTAATAAGGTAATAAGGTTTAACTATGCCTTTTAAAAGACTGACTACTAAGGTGTAAATAGCAGATAAAGTTATTGATGCCCTTACGTGTGGGGGTACACCTTAGTAGAAAAAAAATTGTAGCCTTAATTTCTACCTTATTACCTTATATATTTTAGCTAAAGGTTTTCGCAAGTTCTACTTTAAAAAGCTTGCACTCGAAATTATAATCTATAGAGGTATAATGCTAAGAAACTTATTATTAGAGCCATTTCAGCAAACCCTAATTAGCCGTAGCATTTATGCTACGGTAAAATTTGACATCA
>DYOH01000007.1 GCA_020720625.1 Acetofilamentum sp.
AGCATGTAATATTTATACTTTGATATAAATTATTTCATGTATTATTTGCTTGTTTATTAGTATTTTGGTGCAAGAGTTTTGTTTTTCATTCCAGGTATCTGGCTTTTTTATAGCTTTGCAAAAAAAAATGAAATGCAAAACACTTGGATTAACGAAATAGAGCAGAATATAGATAATCAAAAGGCCAATATATATTATCGCGACTTAAGATTTTATCAGGTAGATAGATTTATAAAAATGGCCAAACTTATCGATGAGTATTCTTCGCATTGCGCCGAATGTAAGAATAATAAAGAAATTGTGGGTGATGTGGCAAAGGATTTTGGGCTATATTTAGGTGGAAATTTATCGAGGCGAAAACAATATGAGAGACATTATGATTCTATAGATAAGCATCTTAAGAAGATACATGGCCACTATGCCCCTCAATATTTTCTTTCTCTATATTCTTTTGCAGGGATGGTTTTTGGTATTTTGCCTGGAGCTTTATTCTATTTTCTTAGCCCCGGGAATTGGGTATATTATTTATCTGTTTGTGTAATGGTTTCCGTTTTTATTGCCCGACAGTTTGGAAAGAAAAAAGATAATATTATAAAAAAGGCCGGAAAATTGCTTTAAGTGCCGGGCTTTTTTTTAAAAATTGAAAATGTACTTTTATTTTAACCCGACTATTTTTTTTATATCATTAAGCTTGTTTAAAGCATCAATAGGCGTTAGCAAATTGATATCGAGTTTAGAAATTTCGTCTCGGATTTGTTTTAGTACCGGATCATCGAGCTGAAAAATGCTTAATTGATAGCCTTCTCTGCTTTGCCCTAAATCTTTTACCGGTTTGTTTAAATTTTGGCTATTACGCTGACCCTCGAGTTCTTCGAGAATATTTTCGGCACGTGAAACTACGCTAGGTGGCATTCCGGCCATGCGTGCCACATGAATACCAAAACTGTGTTCACTTCCGCCGCGGGCAAGTTTTCGCAGAAAAATTACTTTATTATCAATTTCGCGAACAGAAACATTATAGTTTTTAATGCGTTTGAAATTTTTTTCCATTTCGTTGAGCTCGTGGTAATGCGTCGCAAACAGTGTTTTAGCTCTACCTTTGTGATATTCGTGAATAAATTCTACAATCGACCAGGCAATGGAGATTCCGTCGTAAGTGCTTGTACCTCTGCCTAGTTCATCGAAGAGCACAAGGCTTCGGTGCGTTAAATTATTTAGAATACTTGCCGCTTCGTTCATTTCTACCATAAAAGTTGATTCTCCTAGCGAAATATTGTCGGAGGCCCCTACACGGGTAAAAATTTTGTCCACATACCCCATTTCTGCATGTTCGGCAGGAACAAAACTGCCCATTTGTGCCATAAGCACAATGAGTGCGGTTTGGCGTAGCAAGGCAGATTTACCGGCCATATTGGGGCCAGTTATTATTATGATTTGCTGGTCTTTGGTATCGAGCTTTACATCGTTAGGAATATATTCTTTTTCTACGGGTAATTGTTTTTCGATAACCGGGTGTCTTCCTTTTTTTATTACAATGCTATCGGAATCATCAACATAGGGTCTGGAATATTTATTTTGAATGGCCGTATTGGCAAAGTTCGTTAGAATGTCGGTTTTGGCTACAACAGAAGCATTTTTTTGAATAGTTTCAATAAATTCGGAGGCATATTCAATCAGCTCGTTAAATATTTTATTCTCTATTTGCTGAATTTTTTCTTCGGCTCCCATTATTTTGGTTTCGTATTCTTTTAGTTCCTCGTTAATATATCGTTCGGCGCTAACCAATGTTTGTTTTCTAATCCAGTTTTGAGGAACTTTGTGTTTATAGGTATTTCTTACTTCGAAATAATATCCAAAAACATTGTTGTAGCCTATTTTTAAGGACGAAATTCCGGATTCTGTTGCTAATTTTTGTTGAAGTTCTGCCAAGTAATCTTTGCCTTTGGTGGATAAGTTACGTAATTCGTCAAGTTCTTGGTTAATGCCTTGCGCAATTACATTTCCTTTTTGCAATAGAGCCGGACTTTCTTCGTTTATTTCTTTCTCTATTTTTAGCTTTAAGGTATTGCATGGATTAAGTTCTTTGGCCAATTCGTTAAAGTTAGCGTCTCTTGAGTTTTCGCAAGCATCAATAATAGGTATTAATGCGTTTAATGAATTTTTTAATTGAAGTAAGTCGCGTGGATTCACTCTTTGTGTGGAAATTTTTGAACTGAGGCGTTCTAAATCACCTATTTCTTTAAGATAAGTGGAAATTTTGCTTCTGAGTGATTCGTTTTTAGTTAGAGTTTCCACCATATCGTGCCTTTTGTTTATTTCGCGCACATTTTTAAGTGGCAAAGCCAGCCATTTTCGCAATAATCTTGCGCCCATGGGAGTTGCAGTTGAGTCTAGTATTTCAATGAGCGATTTTCCGTTTTCGTTCATCGGGCGAAATAATTCCAGATTTCTGATGGTAAATTTGTCGAGCCACACATGCTCTTCTTCCTCGATTCTCGATAATTTGTTGATGTGTTTAATTTGGTCGTGCTGAGTTAAATCCAGATAATGCAGCACCGAACCTGCAGCCGATAGTGCGGCATGCATGTTTTCCACCCCAAAACCCTTCAGTGATGCAGTGGCAAATTGTTTGAGCAATCTTTCGTAGGCAGAGTCGTAGACAAACATCCATTCGTCTACAGGATAAATATAGAATCTTGGAGAAAACATAGCGCTAAAAATGCTTCGATGGCTTTTTTCGTATAAAATCTCTTTTGGGTTTAAACTGTTTACTAGTTTATCTATATAATCAGCGCTGCCTTGAGCTAGAGAGAATTCGCCGGTTGTGATATCTAAAAAAGCAATTCCCCAGATATTTTTGTCGGTATAAACGCTGGCTAAGAAATTATTTTCTTTATTTTCAAGAATATTGTCGTTTAGCGAAACCCCAGGTGTAATTAGTTCTGTAACGCCTCTTTTTACAATTGTTTTTGTAGTTTTTGGGTCTTCGAGCTGTTCGCAAATGGCCACCCTTTGGCCAGCTCTTACTAATTTGGGTAAATAGGTGTCGAGCGCATGAAATGGGAAACCGGCTAATTCTACAAATGATGCCGATCCATTGGCTCTTTTGGTAAGTGTAATGCCTAAAATTTGCGAGCTTTTTATAGCGTCGTCAGAAAAGGTTTCGTAAAAATCTCCCACCCGGAATAATAGTATTGCATCAGGATGTTTTGCCTTTATCTGAAGGTATTGCTTCATTAAAGGCGTTTTAACAACTTCGTTTGTCACTTTTTTATTTTCTTTGTCAGCAAATATATATGGAATTTTGCAGGATAAAAAGCATCGTTTGCTATAATCCGCTTAATTCATTTATTATAAATAAATTAATTGGTTCGATTTCTATTTGGTAAAAATTTCCGTAGGCCGTTTTGCTTAGTTTTTCTAAATTATTATCCTGCTCTTGCATGGAGCTACCTAAATATAAAACACTAATTTTTATATTCTTGTGTTTATTCTTTTTTAGTAATTTAAATATTTGTTCTTCAATGGAATAAATTCCGTCGGTAACTAAAATTATTCTGTTATTGCTTTCAAGCGGTGTTTCTTGGAATTCGTTTAGGGCAATTTTTAAGCCTTGCTCTAATTCTGTGGTACCCGAAATTTTTAAACTTTTGAGGGCTATATCTATTTCTGTTTTTTTCAGACTGGAGGTAAATGGAAGAATAAGCTTGGGTGATGTATTAAATCGCAGTAAAGCAATATGATCTTCGGGGCGCATGAACGTTATTATTTCAGAGAATTTGTCTATAAAATACGCTAGTTTTCCGCTGTTTCCCATCGAAATGGATGCATCGATCAGAAAAAGAACATAATTTGGTGGCGACAAGCTCAGTGGCAAGGGATATTTATCTTCGAAGTATTCCATTGGAAATTCGAGAGCTAAGAGATAGGGTGGCTGATATATATTGGTTTTCTCTAATTCGCTCAAAAATGCATTATAATAAGAAATCGATTGATTAAAAAGGAGAATAAGTTGTGTGTAAGCCTCTATTTCCTGGCTGTTTTCGAAAACACTTTTACTTAACCATAAGTAATATTCTTCCCAATTGTTGTTCGATTCGGCAAATAGCTTATATTTCAATGCTATCATTTCTGCGTTTTTGGGCGTAATTTGAAATTTGTTTAATTCTGTTGTATCTAAGGCTTGTAAACTTGAAAAGGAGTTGGTGTATTTGCTTAGCAAACTGTCGGTTTTGATCCACGAAAAATTAAACTGAAGTTGATGATTTTTTTCAATTTTGTTAATCAGGTTTTCCATCATTTCGCCGAGAACATTTTTTTCTGTTTTAGCGCTCAAAGAGCTTTGAATATTATATATTTTTTTAATTTGTGCGTATAGAATTATAGTTTGGTATTTTTGGGTATTTATTGTTGTTGTAAGTTGTTGGTAAAGAATGAAATATTTTTCAAAATGATCTTGCAGAAATACTTTTTCCTTGGCATAATGGTGTAATTCTGTAATAAGTTTTTGCTTGGTGATATTTAGTTTATGAATTTCTTCGAAGGCATGTTTTAATTCTTTTTTTTCATCAGTTGGTAAGGATTTTATAGCCGTTAGAGCCACATCAAATTCATGTTGTGGAATAGAATAGTTTTTATGCGATGAGAAATATGCAGGCCCATATTGAGCCATAGCTTCTTTTTGCTGCAAATGTTTTTTTACTTCCCGATGGTACTTATGTATATAGCTTGGTAGTAATAAGGACCTTTGGCTCTCTGTATTTAAATAAAGTATGATGAGATTTAATGTTTTAACGGTTTGCGTAAAATGGGTTTCTTTTTGTGATGCTGAGCTTATGCCCGCAAATGCGATAAAAATTGAAATAAAAAAGAAGTTTAAAGGTTTGTTTTTCATTAATATATGAATTTCTGGCTAAGCGAAATATATTTTTATAAAAATAATCATTTATGTTGATTTAATACAAAGATATTTCTACATTTTAATTGATTTGCTAAAGAATTTATAAAATATAAAAGCGGAATATGCATTCCGCTTTTAAAATATTAACCTAACCTTAACCTATGAAAAGACTTTTTGAGTCTTGTATTTTTCAACCCTGCAAAGCTAACTTGAATAGCTTAGTTTTACTGTTATTGAGATGTTAATGGGGATTAAAAATGTATTAAATTAAAAGCAGAAATTTATATTCTTTGATATATTTTAAGTTATCCAGCCCAAAGGCTTAAAATATGTAATTTCTTTTTTCATAGGTAGTAGCGTTTTGATCTACTTTCTCTTTTGTGAAAATAGGGTTGATTTATAATAAATTAGCAAAAAAATCCATTAACAAATATTTTAAATTAACACTTTATTTGCTCAAAAAAGTTAATTTATTTATCTTTCCTGAAAATTTAATTGCTACAAAATGAATACTAAAGCCACCATTTTACTGGTTGAAGATGATGAAAATCTGGGGTTTGTATTAAAAGACTATCTGGAAATGCTAGAGTACGAAGTCTTTCTTGAGAAAGATGGACAAAAAGGACTTGAGGCTTTTAAGCTTCATCAGGACAAAATTCATTTAAATATTCTCGATGTGATGCTACCTGTGATGGACGGATTTGTGGTGGCCGAAGAAATCAAAAAATTAAATCCTAAGGTTCCAATCGTCTTTCTTACCGCCAAATCTATGAAAGAAGATAAAATTAGAGGTTTTAAGCTGGGGGCCGACGATTATATTACCAAACCTTTTAGTTCCGAAGAATTAAGCTTGAGAATTGAAGCCATCTTGAGAAGAGCCAAATCTGGTGCGGTAGAAGTTCCTGAAAGCACTGTTTTTGAGCTAGGCAAGTATTTTTTCGATGCCGAAAATCAACTATTAAAAGGTTTAGGGCCGGAACGAAGACTCACCAAGCGAGAAGCAGAAGTGCTAAAAATGCTTTGCATCTACAAAAACAGACTACTCAGACGCGATGTTGCCCTAAAAGCTATTTGGGGAGAAGACGATTATTTTATGGGTAGAAGCATGGATGTGTATATTACTAAGCTGCGCAAATATTTGAAAGACGACGAGAGTATTACCATTACCAATATACATGGTACTGGTTTTAAACTTGAAATTAAGGATGATAATATTTAATCGAACATCGAAGAATTTTCTTTATGAGAGAATTGTCTGAAGTGCGTATTGATAAATTTCTTTGGGCGGTAAGATTATTTAAAACTCGTTCCTTGGCTACGGAAGCTTGTAAGAAAGGACGTGTAATTATTGACGGAGCGCAAGTAAAAGCTTCCAGAAATATTCATCAGGGAACCGTTTTCTCTGTAAAAAAGGAGAATATATACGTGATGCTTAAAGTTAAGAAACTTCTAGATAACCGTGTGGGGGCTAAGTTAGTTGTAGATTTTCTTGAAGATCTTACTACTGATGAAGAATACGAAAAATTTGAATTGGATCGTTTGGCTAAACAGCTAAACAGAGATAAAGGTACTGGGAGACCTACAAAGAAAGACAGACGTGATTTGGAACGCTTTTTTGGAGAGGATTAAAAAATGATTATTGCCCGACAAAAGAAAAAAGAGAATATTGCGGAATATGTATTGTATATTTGGCAGTTAGAAGATTTGTTTCGTGCTTATCAATTTGATTTAACCTTAATCAATCGAGAGCTTGTTGATAGGTTTCAGGTAAATAGCAACGAGAAGAAAGTGATTGCCCAATGGTATCGGGATATGGCCGAAATGATGAGCATTGAAAATATTACCCAAAATGGCCATCTGATTTTTATTCAAAATACTGTAAATGAATTAAATAGACTTCATTTGGCTTTGCTTTCATTGCCCGAATATTTTGAATATCACAATATCTACAATTTGCTTAAGCCTGATTTATTGGTGCTTATGCAAAGGAAAACAGATGCACAAAACGAAATTGAACTTTGTTTTGTGGCTTTATACGGATTGATGATGCTTCGGCTAAAAAATTCAGGCATCACAAAAGAAACAGAAGAATCAATGAAGAATATTAGCTTATTAATAGCACACTTATCTCAAAAATATCATCAGATTGAAAATGGTGAAATTGAATTAAACTACTAAAAAAACTTTTATTATGAAACGTACAGTTATCAGTATGCTTCACCAAGCGGCGAAAAATAGACCCAATTTTGTTTACCTTGCCGAAAAGGGCAATATCGGCTGGAATGAATTTTCTTTCAGTAAAGCCGACGAAGAGTCTGATTTTTTGGCTGCTGCCTTGTTGAATTTAGACATAAAATTTGGTGATAATTTAGCCATTGTTTCCGAAGGAAGAGTGGGTTGGGTTATTGGAGAGTTTGCGCTTCTTAAAGTGCGTGCATCTGCCGTGCCGCTTTCCGTAAAATTATTACCGGAAGAAATTCTCTTTCGATTAAATCACTCTCAATCTAAAGCCATTTTCGTTTCCAGAAATAATTTTGAGAAAGTAGCACAAATTTACGAAAGGATTGAAGCGCCCGACTTTAAACTGATTTACTTTGATGCAGATAAGGATTGGGTTAAATCTGCTTGCGATAAACATAAACTGAATGCAGACTCTGTTATTTTTTATGATGATTTACTCGCAAATGGACGAAAATTGCATGAAAAAGTAAAAGAAAAACTTTCTCTTCTCGAAAATGAAATACAGGAAGACGATGTGGTTACAATTAGTTATACAAGCGGAACCACCGGAAATCCAAAAGGAATTATGCTTACCCATCTTAATTATTATTCTAATAGCCAAGATGCAAATGAGTTTTTTAAGATGAAGGCCGGAATGAAGACCCTGATTATATTACCGCTCGACCATTCTTTTGCGCATACCGTTGGAATATATATATCCTTATTGGTGCCAATTAGCATGTACTTTCTGGATGCGCGTGGCGGAGCAATGCATGCACTTAAAAATATTCCTATTAATTTAAAAGAAGTTAAGCCTTCGTTTTTGCTTACTGTGCCTGCGCTTTCGGGCAATTTTATGAATAAAATGATAGAAGGTGTTAATGCCAAAGGTGGATTTATTGCCTGGCTGTTTAATAAAGGTTTATCCAATGGTATGATTATAAATGGTGATGGATATAAAAAAGCTCCTTTTTTAATACAAGCATGGAAAGCATTTCCGTATTTACTTGCCAAAGCCCTTATTTTTCCAAAACTCAGAGATATTTTTGGTGGTGAAATGCAATTTGCCGTTGGTGGTGGAGCATTACTCGACATAAAACAACAAAAATTTTTCTATACCATTGGTATTCCAATTTATCAAGGATATGGACTTACAGAAGCGACTCCTATTATTAGTGCCAATGCTCCGCATATTCATAAGTTAGGTACTTCGGGTTGGCTTATGCCAAATCAGGATGTAAAAATAATGGACGATGGTAAAGTGCTTTCGCAAGGACAAAAAGGTGAGATTGTTTTGCGGGGTTTAAATGTGATGAAAGGATATTACAAAAACGAGAAAGCCACTGCCGAAACGATTAAAGATGGCGCTTTGTATACCGGAGATATGGCCTATTTTGATAAGGACGGTTTTTTTGTGGTTACTGGTAGGGCCAAAGCATTATTGATTTCGCAGAACGGCGAAAAATATAGCCCCGAAGAAATTGAAGAAGCCATTATTAATACTTCGCCTTTTGTTTTTCAGGCAATGTTATACAACGACCACTCGCCCTTTACAACAGCAGTTATTACACTGGATGAGGCTTATACTAAATCTTTTGTGAGTAAAAATGGTATTAAATCGTCGGAAGAATTACTTTCGCAAATTGAAAAATCGGTAAATGCTTTTAAGCAAGAGAAGGACTATAAGGCAAAATTTCCTGAAATTTGGACTCCTTCTGCTTTTGTAATTGCTGACGAAATTTTTACCGAAGACAATAAAATGGTAAATTCAACAATGAAAATGGTGCGTTATAAAGTTACCGAAATGTATTTAGATAATTTAAACGAAATTTATCAAAAATCCCTCAAGAATAACTCAGCACACAATCTCAAGGTATTGGCAAAATATTTTTAATCTGAATTTGACTTATGCAGAAGCGTTGTTTCTTTGAAGCAACGCTTTTTTATCTTTATCTTTGACCCAAAAAGATAAAAATATGCGCGAATTTGGAGATTTTTTACCTGAATTTACCATGGAAGAAACATCGGAAATTGTGATTCTTCCTATTCCTTACGATGGAACTAGTACTTATCAAAAGGGTGCAGATAAAGGCCCGGAGGCTTTGCTTGAGTCAAGTTTTAATTTAGAATTTTATGATATTTTAACTGGCAGCGAAGTTTTTCGTAAAGGCATTCACACTGCTTTGCCAGTAGATGAATTATCCTCGCCCGAAAGCATGGCCAACGAAGCCAAAGAGAGAGTTGCTCAATTATTGGAGAATAATAAGTTTGTGGTTTCTATCGGAGGAGAGCATAGCGTTAGTATAGGGCCAATTCAGGCCTTTGCCGAAAAATATGCAAATTTAAGTATTTTGCAGCTTGACGCTCATTCTGATTTAAGAGATAGCTATTTAGGTTCTAAATATAATCATGCCTGTGTTATGGCACGCGCACAAGATGTGGCTCCAATTCTGCAGGTTGGAATAAGGAGTATGGAGACTTGTGAACTAGAGCGGATGGATATGAACAGGGTTGTTTTTGCGCATCAGATGCGCAATAATTCCGATTGGATAGAGCGTGTAATAAATCAATTAACCGAAAATGTGTATATCACTATAGATTTAGATGGATTTGATCCTGCATATTTGCCAGCAACAGGTACTCCTGAGCCTGGTGGTATGGATTGGTGGCAGGCAGTAGATTTAATTCGTGCTGTAAACAAAAAAGCAAATATTGTGGGTTTCGATATTGTAGAATTGTGTCCGAGCCCCCATCATAAGGCTTCCGATTTTTTTGCCGCCAAATTGTTATATCAGATATTAAGCATTAAGTATTTTGATATATAGTTTAATTAAAAGAAATAATTTTGTATAACAATAAACCCCGCAAGATATGCTTTGCGGGGTTTATTTTGGCTTTTTACCAGAGATTTATTCTTTCATCTCGTTTACTAATTTTTGATATTTTTCGTTGAGAATTCTTCTCTTTAGTTTTAATGTTTGCGACATTTCTCCACTTTCGGGCGACCAGGAATCGGGTACAATTCTAAACTGTGCAATTTGCTCTGTTTTTCCCAAATCCTTATTTAATTTCATTATTTCCGCTTGAATCATTTTTTTTACTTCGGGTTTGGAAATTAAATCGGCTTTATCAGTAAAATTTAAGCTACTTTTTTTGGCCCAGGCCTGAAGTGTTTCAAAATCGGGAGAAATAATGGCTGATGCCGTTTTTTCTCCTTCTCCAACTACCATTAATTGTTCAATGTAGATAGATTCTTTCATTTTATTTTCAATTACTTGCGGTGCAATGTATTTTCCACTCGATAATTTGAAAATTTCTTTCTTGCGATCGGTAATTTTTAGATATTTGCCTTTAACAAACATACCAATATCCCCGGTGTGAAACCAGCCTTCGTTGTCTATTACTTCTTTGGTTAAGTCGTCGTTTTTGTAGTAGCCTTTCATCACATTATGCCCTTTTACCAAAATTTCTCCGTCTTCGGCGATTTTAACTGTAACGCCATCGAGTACCGGGCCAACGGTGCCAAATTCTATATCCGGACGATTTGGGTAGTTAAAAGCTATGAGTGGCGAAGTTTCGGTAAGTCCATATCCTTCCTGAACCGGAATTTGAGCTGCCCAAAATATTCTGGCCAAACGCGGTTGCAATGCAGCACCTCCGCTACCAATAAATTTAATATTTCCGCCTAAGGCTTCTCTCCATTTACTAAATATTAATTTGTTGGCTAATTTTAGTTGCATCTCATATAATGCTCCATTGGCACCATCAAATTCATATTTTAAACCTAAATCAACAGCCCAATCGAACAGTTTCTTTTTAACTCCGCTTAGTACAGCTCCTTTTTTCATTATACCATCGTAAACTTTTTCGAGCAGGCGTGGCACAGTGTCAAAGCCATCGGGTTTAATTTCTTGAATATCCTGAACAATGGTGCCCATATTTTGTGCGTAATAAATTCCGCAGCCCGAAAATTGAAAAAGATAACCAATTGTGCGCTCATATATGTGGCAGAGAGGCAAGAAACTTAGTACTTTATGATTATTGTTAAGAGGCAAGGCATTTCTTCCGCCTAAAATATTGGCTACGATATTTTCGTGGGTAAGCATTACTCCTTTTGAAACGCCTGTGGTGCCTGATGTATAAATTATTGAGGCCAAATCGTGCACATCTACTTTACTTTTTTGTTCTTCGAGTTTTTGTTTGGTAGATTCATCGGCTTTTTTTCCCAATTCGATTATTTCATTCCAATTTTTTGAACCTTCTACTTCGTTAAATGTGTATACTGCTGCTATTTGTTTAATATTATCGGCCAGTGGCTTTATTCTGGTGTACAAAAGTTTATCGGAAAGTATCAGTATTTTTGCTTCGGAATGCTCTAGAATATAAGCCGTGTCTTCATTACTTAGTGTGGGATATATAGGCACATGCACTGCACCTGCCTGCAGAATTCCCATATCTACAAAATTCCATTCCGGACGATTATTACTTATGGTGGCAATTTTATCTCCGTTGCTTATTCCGATGGAGACCAAGCCAAGCGCAAAATATTTTGCATTGTCGACATATTCCTGTGTGGAAAATTTTATCCATTCTTTATTCACTTTTCCGGCTAATGCATCCGCACGGGGAAATTTTTCCAGCTGATAATAGGGCAAATCAAATAAACGTTTTAGTTCCATTCTATTTATTTTTAGAGTGGAAATTTAGTAATATTCGATTTATTTTCAAAATATAATTGATTTAAGCTAAAGCTATTAGTTGATTTTTTTTCGAACTTATTATGAAAGTGTTCGAAAAAAATGCATGTTTATCTATTTAATTGTTTGAAAACCATTTATATTCTATGGTTTATAGCAATGTAAGAATGGAGCCAAATTATTGGTAATTTGAACTACATTTTTTATTATTTAAAAAAAAAAGGACTTTATGTCCTTTTTTTTAAATTTTTAATATGCTCTGGCAAAAAGTACCCGCTTATGCGATGGATTTCCGGTAAAAATGCATTTTCCTTCTTCGTCCTCAGCATTCAGTGGTATGCAACGTATGGTGGCTTTTGTTGCATCTTTAATTTTTTCTTCGGTTTCTTTTGTACCATCCCAATGTGCCGCGAGAAATCCTCCTTTTTCATCCAGCAATTGTTGAAATTCTTCCCAACTATCTACTTTTGTAGTGTTTTCTAATTGGAATTTAAGTGCTTTGTTGTAAATATTCTCTTGGATATCAGAAAGCAGAGTTATTACCCGTGCAACAATATCTGCTTGATTTATGCTCATTTTTTCGAGGGTATCTCTTCTTGCGATTTCTGCGGTCTGGTTTTCCATATCTCTTGGGCCTAATGCAATTCGCACAGGAACTCCTTTAAGTTCGTAATCGGCAAATTTATATCCGGGTTTGTGTGTATCTCTGTTATCGTATTTTACGGAAATTTGATTGGCTTCTAGTTCGGCTTTTAATTTTTTTGCATACTCCGAAATTTGATCCAATTGCTCCTGATTTTTATAAATTGGTATAATAACCACTTGTATTGGCGCAAGTTTTGGTGGCAGAACCAGGCCATTATCGTCGGAGTGCGCCATAATAAGGGCTCCCATAAGGCGAGTAGATACTCCCCAGCTTGTAGCCCAAACATATTCTTGTGTACTTTCTTTTGTGGTGAATTTTACATCGAATGCTTTTGCAAAATTCTGACCTAAGAAGTGAGATGTACCCGATTGCAGGGCTTTTCCATCTTGCATTAATGCTTCAATGGTATATGTATCCAAGGCACCTGCAAAACGTTCGTTTTCACTTTTTCGTCCGATGATAACTGGCATTGCCATATAATTTTTGGCAAATTCAGCGTAAACATGAATCATTTGCTCCGTTTCTTCAATAGCTTCCTCTTTGGTGGCATGAGCTGTGTGTCCTTCTTGCCATAAAAATTCAGCAGTACGCAAGAAAAGCCGGGTTCTCATCTCCCAGCGTACAACATTGGCCCATTGATTAATTAAAATTGGCAAATCGCGGTATGATTGAATCCAGTTTTTATAGGTATGCCAAATAATGGTTTCGCTTGTTGGCCTAACAATGAGTTCTTCTTCTAGTTTTGCTTCGGGATCTACTATAATTCCTTTGCCATTTTCATCATTCTTTAATCTGTAATGCGTAACAACTGCACATTCTTTGGCAAAGCCCTCCACGTGCGATGCTTCTTTGCTAAAAAATGATTTGGGAATAAAAAGTGGGAAGTATGCGTTCTCGTGTCCTGTTCGTTTAAACATATCGTCGAGCACACGTTGCATTTTCTCCCAGATGGCATAGCCATAAGGTTTAATAACCATGCTCCCTCTAACTACTGAATTTTCTGCTAATTCGGCTTTTACTACCAATTCGTTGTACCATTGCGAGTAATTTTCTGCTCGCGAAGTTAGAAATTTGCCCATATATAATGCCTTAATGGAATGATTTTTGTTGTATTTTTATTATTACAAACTTGTTGCAAAGAAAGTAAAATTTTTTGAATGTTGAACTAAAATTTAAGGAGCTTGCCCCATGAAAAACTTAGTAAAATTATTAATGGCAGCGTTTATAGTAGTTTTTATCAGCTCTTGCGGTATTTCTACTAAAACGGTAGTATACGACGAAGTATATTATGTGCCCGGAGATGCTCAGGTTTATGCATCTGTTCCTTCTTCCGGTGAGAAGATTGAAAAATTAAAACCCGAAAATTACGACAATTCCGAGCTTGAAAATTATTCGCAGGAGCAAATAATTGAAGAATTGGAAGCTGAAGAAGATTATTATGATGAAAATTATGATGATTTTTATTACACTTATCGAATAAACAAATTTCATCGAAGAACTGTAGTGAGTTATGATCCTTGGTTCTACGACTGGTATTATCCATCTGTTTCTTATAGCTATCATTATAGTCCATGGGGCTATTCTAATTATTATTATTCACCTGATTATTATTCGTCTCCATATTATTACGGAAGTTACTATTATTGGTCTCCGGGATACTATAGCTGGAATTATTATAATTCGGCATATTATAATGGTTATTGGAATGGATACAATTCGAGAAATTATTACGAAAATAGCACAAATAATTATTCCAACAGAACTTATGGTCATAGGTCCGGTACTGTTTCGTCATTGCCTAATGGTAATAGAACTTCGGGCTCGGTAAGTGGAAGCAGAGCTAATGGACAAAGTGCTAGGTTCGAAAATAATAACGTAGTGAAATCTGAAGGTGAAGTTAGTCGAACTACAGAAACCAGAGCTACAGAAACCAGAACTACTACGCCCACGCGAACAAATACTTCTTCAAACACAGGCGTAACCCGCTCAGAAACATATAATCGCTCGCAAGGTTCTACTAATACTAATACTTCGGGCAGAAACGAAGTTTATAATTCAGGCAGTAATCGTCAGAATTACACAAAACCGAGCAATAGTAGTTCGTATACCGGAAGAAATTATAATAGCACTTCGAACACCTCAAGCAATAGGTCTTCGACTTCAACAACCCCCGCTACGTCGGGAAATGAACGGAGTACGTATCAGCGTAGCACTACCCCTTCAGGCAGTTCAAGTGGTAATGTGCGAAGCAACAATAGTTCCAATGTAAAAAGTTCAGGATCTTCAACCAGAAGTTCTTCGGGCAGCAGTGGTAGCCGTAGCTCATCTGTATCGGGCAGCAGCAGTAAAAGTTCTAATTCTTCTAGTTCAGGTTCTAGTACTAGTACTAGTTCTAGTTCTAGTTCTAGTTCTAGTAATCGTAGTTCTACTACTTCCGGAAGCCGCACTGGTGGAAAAAGATAAAGATTTTTTATTTTAGATGTTTGTGAAACTATATCAAAGCTAACTACTTTGGTATAGTTTATATAAACAAATCGACTCTATATAATTTAAATATTTTTGTTGAAAAAAAAATAACGCCAAAATTTGCTGATATTCAAAAGCCAGAATATGTTCTGACAAGTTCGCCATTGACTTAATTTCTTTCGAACTATCTGCATGTTATTGCCTTTTTAAGGGGTTTTAGACATATCGGCACGTACCCAAAAAATGAAATTTATGAAAAAAATATTGTTGTTTTCCATTTTAAGTATTGCTTATATTCAGTTTTCTGTAGCACAGAGCGATATAGATGCACTTAGATTTTCGCAAACCTTCGAGGGAGGCACTGCCCGAAGTTTAAGTATGGCAGGGGCTTTTAGTTCGCTTGGAGTAGATTTATCTGTTTTAGCTACCAATCCTGCCGGAATCGCATTTTCCAGAAATTCGTATTTTTCCATTACCCCTCAACTAGGATATACCAAAACCAGTTCTCTATTTAACGACGCAGCTTATAGCGAAGACGATTATAATTTTAAGATAAATAATATTGGTTTTACAAGTACTTATTTAAACAACTCATCTGAAAAGGGCTGGAAAGCTTTGAGTTTGGGCGTAGCTTATAATAAGCTTAAAAACTTTAATATGAGCTATGTGGCACAAGGAAATAATACGTCTAGCTCTATGCTCGACCACTTTATGTACAACTCAGATGGTAATATTTCTGATAATTTATACAATAATTCCGCTTTGATGCGAGAGTCGTATGCCTGGGAGACTTTTCTGCTTGATTTGGATACTGAAAATAACCCCAATTTGTATTATTGGAATCCAATTTGGGCTGATGGAAAATATGGTCAGCTTCAACAGAAAACCCTGGAAGCTATTGGGAATGTTGGGGAGTACTCTTTTGCCTTGGCAGCCAATTTCGAAGATATATTGTATCTGGGTGCAACATTGGGTATTCAAAGTATTTATTATAAGGAAAATACCATCTATTCCGAAGATGATGTAAACGGAAATATTACTGAATTTAAATCTTTTGAAATGCGTGAGATGCTCCAAACTACAGGAACGGGATATAATTTTAAATTCGGTATAATTGTTCGTCCGATTACGAGTTTGAGAATTAGTGCTGCATTTCATACGCCAACTTTTTATAGTATTCATGATAATTATTCTTTGGGAATGGAGTCGCATTTTGATTATGCAATTACAGAATCTGCTGCAATGGATTTTTATTCTAAGGATGCAGCGGATGTGCTGATTGGGGAATTGGTTTCCGATTATAAGTTAAGCAGTGCTCCAAAATTTATTGCTGGTGCTTCTTTTATAATCAGCAATTTTGGACTTATTAGTATGGATTATGAATATACCGATTTTAGTTTAATGGATATGTCGGCATCTGACTATAACTATTTTAATACAAATCAATTTATTGCAGAAAACTATACTGTAAGCCATACAATTAGATTAGGTACCGAAATTGTGGCCATTCATGGAATCGCACTGCGTGGTGGTGCATTGTATGCTACCATGCCTCAAAATTTTGTAGATGATGATTACAATAGGACTAGATTGGCCTACTCGGGCGGTATAGGTTTAAATTCCGAATCTGCATTTTTGGATTTGGGCTTAATTTATGAAACTTTTAAATGGCAACAATATTCTTATACTTTGCCCTCTGATGGTGCTGTTCCGCCGCTAGAGAGAGTTAAATATGAAAATTTTTCATTTGTTGCTACCTTTGGCCTCAGATTTTAATCTCTGGTCAGTATTTCTATCATGGCAGCCTCTATTTAGGGGCTGTTTTTTTGTTTTCCTGGAAAATTGTTTTTTTGCAATCTTTAAATGAGTATATTTCTAAAAAATTTATTCTTATGGAAGACAAATCTTTTATTTCAAAATCTACAGGTAAATTTCGGAACTCTATTTCATTGAAATTGATTGTTATTGGTTTTTTGATTTTATTGTTTCTTATTCCTATCTCGATGATCGAAAGTTTGGTTTATGAAAGGCAGAATAGAAAATCGGAAGCCATAAATGAAGTGAGCAGTAGCTGGGGCAATCCACAAACAATTGCAGCTCCTTTTATTACAATTCCTTACTATGAGTTTACACGGACAACCGACGAAAACGGAAAGTCGGTTTTAATACGCACTAAGCATAAGGCTTATTTTTTACCCGAAGACCTGCTTATTCAGGGAGAAATTTTTCCCCAAATCAGGTATAGAGGCATTTACCATGTAGTGGTGTATAATAGCAAAATGAAAATCTCTGGAAAATTTGCTCCCATAAACTTCGATGTTTTTAAAATTGATGATAAAAATGTTTTGTGGGATGAGGCTGAAATTAATATTGGGATTAGTGATTTAAGGAGTATCAAACAAAGCGTTCATATTAAAACACAAGACACTGTTTTTGCATTTAATCCCGGCTTATCTGGTTTTGAAGTGGCTGGTTCGGGCATTTCAAGCCCATTAAATTGGAGCAACGATAAAGAATTGGCATTTTCGGTTGATCTCGACCTGAATGGTAGTTCGAGTTTAGATTTTTTACCGCTTGGAAAGCAAACGAAAGTAAAACTTACCAGCACATGGGCAAATCCCAAGTTTATGGGCGCTTTTCTTCCAGAGCCACGCCAAATTAACGATGATGGTTTTTCTGCTGAATGGACGGTGTTGCATCTGAACAGAAATTATCCGCAGAGTTTTTTGCAATCGGAGGGCAATATTTCGGAGAGCGCATTTGGTGTTAGTTTACTTCTGCCAGTGGACGAGTACCAAAAGAACATGCGTGCCGGAAAATATGCTGTTCTGATTATTGCCCTTACTTTTGTTGTATTTTTCTTTATGCAGGTGTTGAATAAAATAATGATTCATCCTATACAGTATATTATTGTTGGATTGGCGCTTATGGTTTTCTATAGTTTATTGATTGCCATTTCGGAGCAATTAAGTTTCAATCGGGCTTATCTTATTAGTAGCGTTGCCATAATTGGAATGGTGGGATTGTACGTAAAAGCTATACTCAAAAGTAAAAAATTGGCTTTATTTCTAACCGGCGTAATGGTTTTGTTATACTTATTTATATTTACCATTATTCAGTTGCAGGATTATTCCCTGTTATTCGGAAGCATTGGTTTGTTTATAGTTTTGGCCATTATTATGTATCTCTCGCGAAATATCGACTGGTATAATATTGATTTTGATGACAGGAATTGATTTATGTATGAAAAAAACGGCGTGATTTTTTTTACGCCGTTTTTTTTCATTAGAATCTATTTTTTCCTTACAAAAAACTCAATTTCTTTTTCTGATATATTGTTCAGATTGTCTGTAGCATATATCCTTATGCTGTTTTTTTCTCCTGCATTGAAATCTTTAATGGCATCAAGGTAGGTCTTCCTTGTCCCTTTATTTAAACTGAACTCGATTATTTTTGTACCTACCTGTTCGTCGGATGCTGCAAGGTATAGGGCTACATTGCTCGGATATTCAAGCAAATTTTCTTTTTTTCCATTGGGCTCTACGCTAAAATAATATTGAATACTCGGTGGATTATAGTCTGCATAAAAGAATAAATGACCAATATCACGGTTGTTTACATTATCGTATCCAAAATATTCGAGTTGGTGTTTGCCGTGTGTATAAACTTTAATCGGATCTGTGTATTTGGTTTCTTCCTTTATTCCATCCAGGCTATAGCTCATGTATTGCATGCCAGATTCGTTGTCTTGTCCGAACAGTTCAATAGATGCGTCTTTTCCCAGCAGCACTGTGTCGTTTACAAAGTAGTAAAAGCCGGTAAATTTGGCCATAATGCCAGGGCCTACTAAGTCGATGTAAATTTTTTCTACATTATATCCAAAACTTTGATATTGGGTATTTTCCCAGCTTTCGCTTCGCGTGGTATTACCAAATCTGTCTTTGGCATAATAACTTACCAAATGGTAACCCGGAATGCGAGGTAGGTAAAATGCCTCGGTATAATTTTCGAAGGAGGCATTATCTATTGAATATTTTAAACTATCAATTCCTGCCTTATTATCTACGCAAATAAGTTTGAATTTGGTTCTACCGGAAAAATATACCTGATTGTTAACCACAAATCTGTCTCCCAGAACATCGGATGTTAAAATGGGCGGTACTCTATCAACATAAAACTCATAAATGTTGGTATCCTCCTGATTTTGCACATTATCTACCGAAAAATAGCGTAAAGTATGAAATCCGTTGGACAGATTTTTTACCGGAATAGGTTTTCCAGGGTATTTAATAAAGGCTTGATTATTTAGTTGGTAAAGTGTATAGGCTAATTCTGCCGATGTGTCCTGAGCAATAAGCTCAATACTGCTTCTCTCGGAAAGTGTTTCAAGTTCAGGTAAATATTCACCAACTATACTATGTTTGGTTTCGGGAATGGTATTATCAACACGAAAATATATTTCGTTTTCAGCTTCAATATTTCCAACATTATCCTCTGCATAATATTTCAGCAAAAAATCGCCTTGGCTTAGAAATGAAAGTTCTGTGTTGTATATTTGGTAATTTTGGCCATTTATACTGTAGAAAATCTGTTTTACACCTGAGTAGCTATCCTTTGCACTTAATCTTACGTTTAATCCAGGTCCATAATATTTGGCTTTGGAATTGCTCCCGCTCGCAGCATGCAAAAAATTTGCCTTGCTTAAGGGCGATGTGCCGTCTACAATTACTTTAAATTGGATATTCACTTGTGTGTTTACTTTTCCGCTTTGGTTATGCGTGGCTCCCAAGGTATTAAATGAGTTTTCGCCTTCTTTTTCAAAGTAATAGGGGTTCGAAAATTCATTTTGTGCCGAAAGTTGCTCTGTTTTTCCGCCCGGGCCTGATGAAATACTAAGAAAAACCGGTAGTTTTAGGTTCCAGAATAAGGTACCACTGCTATCTCTGTAGCTTATAGGGATAGAATTGGCTTGCTCTTGCGAGTAGCTTGTATAAAAAATGATTATACTTATAAAGATGGAGACTATTTTTTTCATAAAAGATTATTAAAGTTGAATGCCAATAACCAATACATCGTCCATTTGTGCATTTTTTCCTTTCCATCTTACAAACTCTTCTTCTATAACTGATGATTGTTTTGAAAATGGCTCTGATTGTATTTGAGATAGAAATTGGGCAAATTGTTTGCGGGTATATCTTTTTTTGTTGCTATTATCAAATTGATCAATAAATCCGTCGGAAAATAAATACAATGCTACTTGATCATCTTTGTGAAAACTAATTTCGTGTTGTTCAAAAAGTTTTTCTGTTTTGCGACTGTATCCGCCTATTGCGGCAGGCGAACCTTTGATTGTTAGTTGTTCGCCATTTACAAAATAAATAAGCGGATTACCTGCTCCTGCGAATTGAATTTTGTTTTGCTGATAATCTATTGTAACCAGGGCTATGTCCATTCCATCCCGATTATCTGTATGTTCTTGGTTTAATGAATTTCTAACGCCTTTGTCTAATTCAGACAGAATTAAACTTGGTTCAGACAGGTTTTCGTATTCTACGATTCGCGAAAGAATGTTATTGCCAATCATACTTAAAAATGCACCCGGCACGCCATGACCAGTGCAATCTACCGCAGCAATCACAATTTTTTTGTCTGTTTTTCCGTAATAAAAGAAATCACCGCTAACTACGTCGCGCGGTTTTAGTAAAATAAATCCATCTTTTACGAGATTACTTATTTTGATGGTTTTGTTTAGCATGGCTACCTGTATCAGTTTTGCGTATTGAATACTGGAGGTGAGTTTATTATTTAAGTCGTAAAGCAAATTGTTTGAACGCTCTAAGTCTTCGTTTTGTGTTTCTATTTCTTCTCTTTGTTGAGATATTTCGGTATTCAGCAATTTAAGCTTTTGGTTGTCTTTTCTTTTCATCCAATATGCATAAAACGCTAATAATCCTATTATTAAAACAAAGAAAACTACAAGTGCAAAAATAATGAAAGTTTTTCTTTTGTCTGCTTCTGCCTGGTTAATTTGAATTTCTTTTAAGATGGCATCGCGCTTAATAACCTCGAGTTCGAGTTCTTTTTTGCTCATATTTCGAAGCAATTTTTTGTTTGTGCTTTCTGTCTCTTCCAGCTCTTTTTCTTTTACTACTAATTCGCGTTTTTTAACCAAGAGTTCCAAACTGTCTCTAATGGCTTTTTCTTCAACAAGTTGTTTTCTAAGTCGTTCTTCTACCAAATCGCTGGTAATTTTTTTTACTTTGGTTTCAGTTACCAGTTCGTTAAAACTTTTGTAATAATCGAAATAATACATTGATTTTTCAAAATCGCCGGATTTTTGATAGGTTTCTGAGAGCATGCCATAGCAACTGCGCATTTGTTGAGCATCGTTTATTTCGCGCGAATAATCCAGAGCCATTAGTAGTTTTTGAATAGACTCATCGTACCTGTTCAAATTATTTAATACCACCGACATGTTGATTAATGCTGAAATCATGCCTATTTTTTCGTTTTTTGCTTTGCGCACAACAAAGGTTTGTTCGAAATAGTTCAGCGATTCAATGTATTCTTTTTTATCTGCCAGGATTAAAGCTATATTACTGTTTATCATTGCTATAGCGTTTCTATTTCCCAGTCGGCTATTTAGCTCCAACGATTTTTTATAGTAAGATAAGGCTTCATTCAGATAGTTGTGTTCCCAGTATTTCATGGCCACCTGATTGTAGTAGTCGCTTGCCTCTTTTAAATTGTTTTGTGTTTCGAGTTTCGAAGCACTTTCTTTATATTTGGTTATTATTGCACTATCTTGCCTCGAAAGCATGACCTCTTGTGCTTGCCCAAATCTTGTACAAAAAATAAAGAAAAGAATCAAAAGAGATATTCTTATCATTTTGATTTTTTTTATGAAATTTTTATTCGAATAAAGATATGCAAATTTATTTATTTTTGCGTTAAATATTTAGGAAAATAAAATAATTATTGATAAACTATATGTATCATATTAAATTAATGCTTGGTTTATTGTTTCTTACTCATTCTGCATTTGGTCAATGGGGAATAGATAAACACGTGCTGGCTGTAAAGGATTTAGAAATTCTGATTAAAAATGAAACCAAGGACTCTCTTAAACTAGCCATATCAAAAAAAATGGAGAAAGAGATAACTAATATTTTGATGGACGAACACGCTTTTGATTTTGATTTCGATTTTAAATATATCGCTGCATTAAAGTCCGAAGATGGTTTATTTTTGGTTATTAGCTGGGCTATACCATTGAATAATGGTACGTTTCAAAATTTTGGATATTTTGCCTATTCTTATGGACGCGGTAAAACAAAGATATATCAGTTTAAAATGCTCGCTGAACAGCTTAATAGCCCCGAAATGATGCGCAATGGAAAATCGGGATGGACGCCTGTTCAATATTATCGTTTGATTACTGTTGAAGATAAGCGCAAAACTTTTTATACACTTTTGGGCTGGGACGGTAAGGACGATTTGAGTAATGTGAAAGTGATTGATATTTTGCGATTTTCGAATTCGGGGACTATTTTAGTGGGCGATAAGATTATTTATGGAAAAGGTAAGTATTTGGGGCACCTGGAATTTGAATATCAGGAGAGGAGTATGATGAAACTGAATTATGAAAATGGCGCTATTGTTTTTGATCATCTGCAACCTATAGAACCTCAATATCAGGGTATGCCTCATTATTATGGGCCTGATGGAACCTACGATGGACTTATTTTTCAGGATGGACGCTGGAATCTTATTGAAGCCATTGACGTTAGAAACCCTAAAATGAAAGAAATTCCAAAACCGAAAAAATCGTATTAACGGTTTTTGTTTGTTTGATACTTAATTTTTGATTTAATCTGATTATTTTTACCTAAATTAATTGTACAGCAATGAAAAATTTCAGTTTATTCATTATTTCAATCCTTTTTTTGCAGAATATGGATGCTCAGAATCAGAAGAACAGATTGATTGTGTATACCCACGACAGTTTGGCAGTTTTTCAGCTCTATGTTGATGGCAACAGATTGAATAGTTTTCATGTAGATAGCATTGCCATAGAAGATATTGACTCTGTTATGCTTACCATTAGTGTTTCATTTAAAGATTCTACTTTTGCAGATAAGACAGAAGAAGTTTCGTTTATCGAAACCCAAGAACGTATCTACGAAATAGTTGCTAAACCTGGTTTCATGCAGAGAGTGGCTAAAGGTGGCCGAAATATAGGTAAGCAATTAAAAATTGGGAAACACGGTAACGAAGAAAATCTCTACGATGTTTATTATCTGAAAGACAAGACAGTGCTAGAGCAGTATAAAAAGTAATTTTGTATCAAGATTTAGATTGATACAAGGCATTTTCTTTTCAGATAATGCCTTTTTGTCATATTTGTACTATTGGCATATCCTTTGATTTCAAGCATCAAAATACTATAAAAAAATAAAATTTAGAATTATGTCAATACAAACGGGTAAAATTGGTGTAACCACCGAAAATATTTTTCCGATAATAAAGAAATTTTTGTATTCGGAGCACGAAATTTTTCTTCGTGAGTTAGTATCAAATGCTGTTGATGCCACGCAAAAATTGAAGGCCTTGGCTCAATCGGGCGAATTTAAGGGCGAATTGGGCGATTTAACCATTAGGGTAAGTATTGATAAAGAAAAGAGAACCCTTACTATTTCCGACAGTGGTTTAGGTATGACTTCCGAAGAGATTGATAAATACATCAATCAAATTGCTTTTTCGAGTGCTAACGATTTTCTCGAAAAATATAAAGATAAGATTGAGAATATTATTGGCCATTTTGGTCTCGGTTTTTATTCTTCTTTCATGGTGTCCGAAAAGGTCGAAATTCACACAAAATCGTGGCAGGATGGCGCAAAGGCAGTAAAATGGAGTTGTGATGGTTCGCCCGATTTTACAATAGAAGATATTGAAAAAGAAAATCGTGGTACCGACATTGTCCTTCATTTAGACAAAGATTCCGATGAATTTACAGAGGAAAGCCGTGTGGAAGGTTTGCTCAACAGATATTGCCGCTTTTTGCCCATTCCTATTGGATTTGGTAAGGAAAAGGAATGGAAAGACAACAACATGGTTGAAACCGGAAAAGATAAAATCATCAACGATTCCAATCCTATATGGAAGAGAACCCCTGCCGACTTAAAAGAGGAGGATTATACCCAGTTTTATAGTAAACTATATCCTGGTCAGTCGGAGGCTATGTTTAATATTCACCTGAATGTAGATTATCCATTTAATCTTACAGGCGTTTTATATTTTCCGCGTTTAAAAAATAACTTCGATATACAGCGTAATAAAATTCAGCTATATTCAAACCAGGTATTTGTTACAGATTCGGTAGAAGGTATTGTACCCGAGTATATGACTTTGCTGCATGGTGTGCTCGATTCTCCCGATATACCTTTAAATGTATCGCGCAGTTATTTACAAGGGGATCCGAACGTAAAAAAAATATCGAGTCATATTACAAAAAAAGTGGCCGATAAGTTGAAAGATATTTTTAAAAACGACCGCGAACAGTTTGAGAAGAAGTGGGACGATTTAAAACTTTTTGTGCATTATGGAATGCTTTCCGACGAAAAATTCAACGAGAGATTACAAGAAGTAGCGCTATATAAAAATGTAGATAATAAATTTTTCACTTTCGAAGAATACAAAAATCTGGTTAAAGAAAATCAGACCGATAAACATAATAAAATTGTTTTCTTGTACACGCATAATAAAGATGAACAATATAGTTTTATTCAAACAGCAAAAAATCGCGGATATGATGTTCTTGTTCTGAATAGTCAGCTCGATGCTCATTTAATTCAAAATTTGGAAACCAAAAACACCGATATCCGTTTTGCCCGCGTAGATAGCGAAACTATCGATAAACTGATTGAAAAGGATGTGGTTTATGAATCGAAACTGAGTAAAGACGAAGAAAACGATTTAATTCCGGTTTTTAAAGCTCATTTTACAAATAATGATTACTATATTGTAGATTTTCATCCCATGAGCGAAGCTGAATTGCCTATAACCATTACACAGTCGGAATTTATGCGTCGTATGAAAGATATGGCTGAGCTTGGTGGAGGAATGAGTTTCTACGGCGATTTACCAAGTTCGTATAATTTGGTTGTGAATGCTAATCATCCGTTGGTTTTGCAAATAAACAACGAATGCAAACATGTTGCCTCTGATGAATTATCTAAAATTAAAGCCGAAATCAAAGATTTAGATAATCAGAAAGAAGCACTTGAGATTCTGCAAAAGGACAAGAAAGAGGAGGAAATTCCGCAAGAAGAAAAAGATAAATTGGATGAAATCAACACCAAATCTGAAGCGCTCGAGAAGCAGAAAGAAGAAATTCTGACCAATTTCGGAAAAGGGCAAAAGATTGTGAAGCAATTGATAGATTTGGCTCTATTGGCAAATGGTATGCTAAAAGGAGAGCCATTAAGCCAATTTGTGAAACGAAGTGTTGAATTAATCGAAAAATAAAATTAGTATTTTAGGTTGTTGTAGCCCGCAAATGATGCACCTTGCATGTTTGCGGGCTTTTTTTACAGAATAATTCTTTATGCCATATTATTCTCTGCTAACCAATCAAATATTTTGTTGTATACTTCATCAAAATATAATAATTCCAAATGTCCCGTTTTATAAACAATTAATTTTTGATTTTCAGGAAAAATCAAATTATAATCTTTATTGGGATGTTCTCCAAGTGCACTCGACAAAGTAACCATTCCATCGCCAATTAGATGATGAGCACTTAATCCGGGATTTTGGGCAGTTATGGCTGCCACGGTATAACATTTTATATCATCGGGTAATGGTACTGGAATTCGTTTGTCGCCCTTGCTGAAAAAGCGATGATGGTTTTTCCAGTCGTCGTGGGTAATATTTCCATAGCGCATATCCGTAATTCCGGCGCTTCTAATTTGGCCGAGTTTAGATAAGGGAGCGGTGTATGGCTTGGCGGCCAATAATTTATCAATCCAATTTCCTGCTTTTTCTAAAGGCGCACCATGATGGGGTGTTCCTAAAAATACGATTTTTGAAAGATTTTTGAGCCATTTTTTGTTTTCTTTTAATGCGAAGTAGCATGCACTTCTGCTTACCAGACCCCCCATGCTGTGTGCTAAGATATGAATTTCGGCTGAAATGTTGTTCGAGAAAGTTTTTTCAAGTAAATCAGATAAAAGCTTTCCATTTTCGGAAATATGAAGTCCGGTGTTGTAATGCAGGTATAGCGGTTTGTAGTTTAACGAAGCACTGAGAGCTTCTCCATGGTTATGCTCATTCATTGTCCATTGTATGTCGTTCATGCAGGAACCATGTATCAGAATCAGAAACTTTTGATTCGATAAGGAAGAGTAATTTTTTAAATCAGTTTCGTGCAATGGCGAACCGTTTTGCCTGAATTGCATTTTAATTGCCAACGAATTGTTCTGCAAAGCCAGATAATCGCCTAAAACGCCATTTAAGGCAGAGATAAAAGCTTCTCTGTTAGGGCTTGTTGTCTGGTCATCGAGAATTTTGCTTAGTTTGGAAAGCATTTCTTCTAATCCGTTGTTTACTCTTCCGGTAACGGCATAAATCAATTTGTAAATTAATCGCGGTATTCCTTTACTTCCGGCAATATATTTAATTCCAGGTATTGGAATCATGTCGGTAATGCGATAATGCATAGCTTCTACTATTTTTGTAATCCCGGTTACAGCATTAAGCATTAGTTTTCCGCCATCGCGCAAATCATCAGAGACTTTAAATTTATTGTTTTCCATTTACCTAAACAAAAATTGATTCAGTTTTGTGGCGAAAGTTAATCATTATAAATTAGTTTTGATTAAATTGTTGTTGAACATATATGTAATAAAAACATATAAGACCTTTTAATCGTATAATTGCAGAAAATTTGGAATACAATGAACCTTATATTTGTAAAAATTGCCATAGCCTTCGTGCTTATAAATTCCAATCCCGGCAAAATACGTACAACTGCAAACTCTGGTATAAAATGGATTAGTTTTGAGCAATTAGCAGTAAAAATGGCACAAAATCCTAAACCAATTCTCATACATGTGTACACACCCTGGTGCGGCTATTGCAAAAGAATGGAGCAAACTACTTTTCAGGATGCTTCGGTGATAAATTACATTAATGCGCATTTCTATGCCATAAATATGAATGGTGAAGAAGCCCGGAATATTCGATTTAATGGAAAAGTTTACCAATATGATTATAATTATGAGCATCGGCGAAACGGAGCTCACGAATTGTTGATAGAACTGCTCAACAACGATATTTTATATCCATCGGAAATATTTCTTTCATCGGGCTATAATGTAAAATTAATAAAGAGAGGGTCGTCTACAAGCGCAAGCTACCTTGAGTTATTAAAAGAATATATTGATAGCTTAAGCTAATAAACACAAATAAAAGTGCTTAGATAAGTATGGGAAAAAATCTAAAAAAAAAACGTAATTTTTTTCAGATTTTTTTTTGCAGAAAAAAAAAAGCATGTATATTTGCACCGCATTAGAAAAGCAATGCGGGAATAGCTCAGTTGGTAGAGCACAACCTTGCCAAGGTTGGGGTCGCGAGTTCGAGTCTCGTTTCCCGCTCTTTTTTTTAAAAGGGCCCAGGTGGCGGAATAGGTAGACGCGCTGGACTTAAAATCCAGTGGCCATTAACGGCCGTACCGGTTCGATTCCGGTCCCGGGTACAATAGCGGAGTTCACGTCCGCTTTTTTTTATTTTGATATACACACTTTTTCAGCACTAAATTCTTGTCCTAAAAATTTTTTTCCCCTTTCCTCAAATAAATGCGCATCTTCCGTGCTGAAATATTGTCTTTGCCCGGTTTTACGGCAATTAATGTCTATTTCGGGGTGTCGTAAAAAATAGTTTTTCAGACTTTGTGCAACAATTGTTCCTTGAGAAATAACCTTGATTTTTTTCGGCAAATTTTGCCTTATGTGGGCTTCCAATAGTGGGTAATGTGTGCAAGCCAATAATACGGCATCTATATTGCTATTTTTGCTCAAAAGGGTATTCAAATCTTTTTGTATAAAATAGTCGGCGCCTGTATTTTGATATTCGTCGTTTTCTACTAAAGGAACCCACATTGGGCAAGCATGTTGAGTTACATCAAAATCTGGGAACAGTTTTTTTATTTCGAGCAGATATGAACCCGATTGCACTGTGCCGCTTGTTCCTAGAATGCCAATTTGTTTTGTTGTGGTAAATGAAGCCAATTCTTCTACACTGGGTCTTATTACCCCTAATACTCTTTTGTGAGGACCAATGCGCGGTATGTCGTATCGCTGAATAGTTCTGAGCGCCTTTGCCGAGGCTGTGTTGCATGCAAGCAATACCAAATGAGCTCCCCTTGAAAATAGAAATTCTACTGCCTGACGAGTGTATTGGTAAATTACTCCGAAGGAACGGTTACCGTAAGGAGCCCTGGCATTATCGCCAAGGTAAATATAATCGTATTGAGGAAGCTGAACAAGAAGCTCTTTTAAAATAGTTAGGCCACCATAGCCCGAATCAAATACTCCAATTGGTCCCATAGATTATCGGATAAAAAAATACCTGCCAAATGTATTTATTTAGCAGGCCTTTTGTTTAAAAATGAGGAAAAATTATTGTAATCCTAATTCTTTTTTTACTAAAGCTGTTACATCTGAGCTTTCGGCAGAGAAATAAATAACTGCACCGCTGCTGATGTCGAAAATATAAAGATAGCCATTGGCTTCGCCCACTTTTTTGATAGCATCTTTTGCTTTTTTTGTAATTGGCTCAAATAATTTTGCCTGCTGCTGCTGTACTCTCTGATTAACAGAATTTTGGAATTCGTAAGCTCTGTTTTGCAAATCACTTAGTTCTTTTTCTTTGGTTTCTTTTTGCAAATCCGACATTTTCTCGAAATTATCCTGATAATCTTTAAGTTTTACATTATATTCCACCTGCATTTCGTCGAGCTGATTTTTTACTTCTTCGATAAATGCTTCTAATTCTTCTTGTGCGGTTTTAGTTTCCGGCATCAGTCCTATAAGCTCGCTCGAATTTATATGACCAAATTTTGTCGGGGCCATAAATGCAACTCCCATAAAAGCTGCAATAACAATTAAAACAGTTGTGAATCCTTTCATTTTCATACAATTTAATTTCCGTAACCTAATTTATTTAAAATTTCATCGCTAATATCGTCTTCGGCTCTGTAATATAAAATCCCACCCGAAGCTATTTCTTTAATTTCTTGATAATTACCTTCTTTGCCTAATTCCTGAACGGCATTCCTGATATTGTCCATGATGGGTTCAATCAGTTCTTTTCTTTTTTGGTATAATTCGCCTTCTTCACCAAAATATTTCATACTTAAATCGCGCACAGCCTTCTCTTTGGCAATAATTTCGTCTTCGCGTTTTTTGCGCATATCATCAGAAAGCATGGCGTTTTCGGTTTCGTATTTTTTGTACATTTCGCTCACCTGGTTTCTTCCATCCTGAACCTCCTGATTCCAGATTTTTTCAGCTTCGTCTATCTGGTTTTGAGCTGTTTCGTAGGCAGGAATATTTTTTAAAATATATTCCATATCTACATAACCGAAGTTTTCGGTTGAATATTGCGTGGCTGCCATAAAAACCATGGCCACAACCAGCAATAAATTAATTAAATACGATTTTTTCATGTGATAATGGGTTTAGTTAAAATTCTTGTCCTAAAATAAAATGCCAATGCGAACCAAAAGCATCCTCTCCCTGTCCCGGAACTGCATCGAAACCATAGCCCCAGTCAACACCAATTAATCCAACCATAGGGAGGAAGAATCTAACGCCTACTCCGGCAGAGCGGTAAAGATTAAATGGGTTAAACTCGTTAAAATCCATCCATGCATTACCTGCTTCGAGAAATACTTTGGCATATACTGTAGCTTGGGGGTTTAGGGATATTGGGTATCTTAAATCAAACATGATTCTTTGATACATATTGGAACCTTCTTGTGGCGATAAAACATCGTTGCCATATCCTTTAAGTGCAATATTTTCTTTTCCATAGAAGCTAAATCCGGAAAATCCGTCGCCACCAACGCTAAATCGCTGAATAGGAGAGCGAAAATCCTTGTCGTAATATCCCAAAAATCCGAATTGTGCTCTAAAATGCATCACAAAATTTTCGACTATTCGGGTATACCATTCGGCATTAATTTTCCATTTATGGTATTCTATCCACTGTAGCTCTTCGTTGGCTAATACATCATCCGGATTTTTGTAGAACATAGAATACGGGGGAGTAAGTTGCAGACTTACAGATATATTGCCTCCAGAACGAGCATAAATGGGGTTATCAACTGAGTTTCGGCCAAAAACGGTTGTAAAGCTCAGGTTGTGCAAATCTCCATTCTGAATTAAAAAGTAGCTATAGTTTTCGAGTAAATAATGCTGATACGAGATTTCGTTGTACATGGTAAAATAGTCATCGGGCACTTTTAGTCTTCTTCCTAATCCCACGGATGCGCCAATTACATCCATTTTACCGGTGATTTCTACGTTAGAATAATCGTAGGTGCCATAATAGTAGTTAGGTTGGTCGTAATTGGTATATCTTGAATAATAAACCGACGAAGAAAGTGAATTTGGTTTTCTGCCGCCCAAATATGGTTCGGTAAAGGAAACACTGTAAGTTTGATAATATTTACCGTTAGATTGAGCGCTTATGCTTAGTCTTTGACCATCGCCGGTAGGGAGTGGATCCCATCCCGATTTCTTAAATGCATTTTGAATACTGAAGTTATTGAAGCTAAGCCCCAATCTTCCAACAATCATATTGGCTCCAAAACCTCCCGAAAGTTCGATTTGGTCGTTTGGTTTTTCTTCGAGCGTGTATTCCAGGTCTACAGTTCCGTTGGCCGGATTTGGTACTGGGTTTATATTTAATTTTTCGGGGTCGAAATGTCCTAATTGAGCCAGCTCCCTAATAGTACGGGTGATATCGCTTTTACTGAATAGCATGCCAGGCATGGAGCGTATTTCACGGTAAATAACCTGATCGTTTGTTTTTGTATTTCCACTAATGGTAACTTTGTTTATTGTGGCTTGTTGGCCTTCGTATATTCTAATTTCCAAATCAATGGAATCGTTTACGATAGATACTTCCGCCGGAATGGAGTGGTAGAATAAGTAACCGTCGTTCATGTAAAGATTTCCAACCGCATCTTCGTCGTAAGTTAGCCTCTTGTCAAGCAATTCCTGATCAAAAACATCGCCTTTTTTTATGCCTAAAATACGGCCGAGTGTTTCTGATGGATACTTAGTATTTCCAACCCAGGTAATATTTCTAAAAAAGTATTGGTTTCCTTCCTCAATTTCAAGGTGAATATTTAGGGTATTGGCATCAAAGTCGTAAATGGTATCGCTAACAATTCTGGCATCGCGGTAGCCGTTTTTGTTGTATTTAGCAATGAGCGTTTTTATGTCTTCGCTATAATTAGCGGGGATATATTTTGATGGTTTAAAAAGGCCGTACCATCTTTTTTTCTTGGTTTCTTTAAGATAGCGTCTTATTTTTTTGTCGCTAAAAACTGTATTTCCCTCAACAGTAATGTCGTTGATTTTAATTTTTTCGTCTTTTTCAATATCAAAAAACAAAACCACTGTGTTGAGCAAAACGGTATCGTCCTCTTGCCTGAAACTAATTTTTGTTTTATAGAAACCTTTGTCTACAAAATAGGTTTTTATAGCGTTTTGAGCATTATTAATGGTATTGTCGGTAACCTGATTTCCTCTGATAAGTCCAACTTTTTCGTCGAGTTCTTTGGCTTCGGAATTTTTTATGCCTGTAAATTCGTATCTTGACAAACGAGGACGTTCGAGTAGAAAAATATTGAGATAAACTTTATTTTCGATTATGCTGTCTGCAAAAATTTGCACATCGGAGAATAATCCTTGTTTCCAGAATTTTACAATTACATTTCTAATATCATCTCCCGGAATATAAATTTTTTGACCTACCGATAAACCGGAAATTTGTTTTAGTGTGTTCTCGTTTAGGTATTTAACTCCGGAAATCGAAATTTCGGCTATTTCGTATTCTTTAGGATTTGCATAATCGAAATTGTATTGTGCTTTTGCCACTCCAAAAGTCAAACTAAGTAATAAGAATGCAAGAATTTTGTTTTTCATTTAAATATTTTTTTTCAATCGACAAATAACTAGGTTTTAGAGGTCAAAAATAAAAGAAATTCGTTTATTCTTGTATTTGCTCGCTAATTTTTCCAAATCTTCTTTCTCTGTTTTGATAGTTGATGATTGCCTGATAAAAATCTTCTTTTTCGAAATCAGGCCAAAATTTATCTAAAAAAATTAGTTCTGAGTATGCTAGTTCGTATAATAAAAAGTTACTGATTCGGAATTCACCACTGGTCCTAATCATTAGTTCGGGGTCGGGCATAAAGTTTGTGCTAAGATATTGAGCAATGGTGCTTTCTGTGATATCTTGTTCCGAGAGCTTACCATTTCTCAAGTCGTCGGCCATTTTTATTGCTGCGTTTTTTAAATCGGACCTGCCGCTGTAGCTTAGTGCCAGTGTTAATGTAAGACCCTTATTTTTTGAAGTAAATTCTATGGCATTAAAAAGCTCTTTTCTAACTTTTTCGGGCAATTGGTCTGTATTTCCAATGGTGCGAAGTCTTACTCCTTTTTCGTGTAATTCTTTTATTTCTTTATGAATGGTATTTACTAGCAACATCATGAGTGCTTCTACCTCTTTAAATGGTCTGTTCCAATTTTCGGTAGAGAATGCATATAGTGTAAGATACTCAACTCCTGCTTCACCAGCTGCTTCTACAGCTTCTCGAACTGCTTTAACTCCATTTTTATGACCAAAAATGCGGGAGTTTCCCTTCTTTTTTGCCCAACGGCCATTTCCGTCCATGATGATTGCCACATGTTTGGGCAATTTTGTTTTTTGAATGTTTTCTAATAGCGACATTTCTCGGATTTTTCATCTATTGGTAAGAATTACAATCATATTTTGATTGCTTACTTAATACAAAGGCCAAATTGAAATATGCAGTAAAGTATCCGTCTTTATTGTAGTTTTGGGCTTTTTGTTTTAATGCTGTTCGGCTCCCCACTACCAAAAGTTCATCTACTTTTAGTTTATCCAAATTATCGGTAAATGTATAATTGTAATTCATTTCGACGGCAAAGTTAATTTTTTTATTTAAATTCCATTTTATTCCTGTAGCAAAAGGTATTTTTGGTTGCAAAGGGAATACGCCGAGATTGGATGCCAGAACAAACCCCAAACCTGTGCCAATATAGGGAACAGTGCGAATTTCGCTTGCCTTTGGATAGTAAGACGAAAAGTTGAATTGAAAAGTTACGTTAATATCTGTTATCAGATGTTCAAAAGAGTAATTTCTTTGAATTTGGGCTCCATCTGTGGAATTTAAATCGGAACCGCTTATCTTAGACATGGCTATGCTCGTATTGATAGCCAAAAAAGGCGTGGTATTGTGTCTATAAAATATGCCGTAAAGCATATTGGCTTGGGTGTTTTTTATTTCGTTGCTAGTTTCTCCAACTAAAAAGAGAGCTCCGCTAAGAGCTCCCATATCTGCTGTTTTTTGGGCACAAGCTGCAAATGGAAATAATATAGTTAAAAAACTATAAATAAATTTATTTAAACTTCGGTAAACCACCACGTCCTGTAGTTAAATGATAGTATAATGTGATATTCAGAAACATATATGCATCGTTGTAATTTGGGCTGCCTCTGTATGGCTTACCTAAATTATAGCGATAATTTTCCCACTCGGTTGGCTGTTCATCCGGGTTTATTGCTTCCATGGTTGAATAATCTAAAATATGAATATGTCTGTCGGAAAAAAAGGCATTTAATGCATAATCGTCTTTAGTACCGGGGATAAGGCCTTTATCTACAGCTTCGTAAAAGTTAAAGTAGTATCCGCTGGCATCGTCCATATAATCGGTTGATGTGTATCTTGCGCTTAATTCGGCACCAATGGCCAAATTTCGGGTTAGTGTATATTTTACGCCTAATCCAAGAGGTAAAACTGCCTGAACTCTTTTGTATTTGTCGGGTACAATAATAAGTGAACTGTCGTAAGATGAGTAATAATCGGTAACCCATCCTTGTCCTTCTGTTCCAAGGGGTTGAAGGACAACCCAGTTTCCTGCGGCATCTTTGGACTGGGGATTAAAGTAAAAAGCCCCTACACCTACAAAAACGTAGGCGCTTAGTAGATTTCGAAATCCACTCGATATTTGGTATCTAGAGCTTACTTTTTCTTCCAAAAAGAAATACTCCAATTGAGTGGACCATTCGAAAACGGGTGTTCGAAATGCCAGATTGCGGTTGTATCTCCCTAAGGAGCCGCTTTTCTCGTCGTTGCCGTTCATAAAGGCATAGTTAAATTGGGTTTTTACGGTAACCATGCTCAACATTTTGTATCGCATTCCAAAATGAAAATTTGGCCTGGTTGATGCTCCATCCAAGTCTCTTATTCCCATAAAGTGCGAAGCATCTTTGCCTCCGCCTCCTAAATCTCCCATAAAATTAGCTGTTCCAATTCCGCCGAATATATCCCAGCGGTATTGTTTCCATCTTTGTGCCTTTGTAGCCGTTAGGCTTAAGACTGATATCAAGATAATGAATATTATTTTTCTCATGGCTTGGCCCTCCATATTATAACTAGTTATTTATTCTTTTATTACGAATTTTATTGAAAAATGTTTTATTTAATGTCATTTAATTTCTGTTGTCAACTCCCCACATAAGTTTATTGCGTAAAGTTTTGTAATAGGTTTGTCCGGGTAGCTTAATTACTGATAATTCGAAATCTGCTTTTTTTACTTTAAGTTGAATGCCCTCGTTGATAAACTCTGAGCGGGAATCCAGAGCAAGCAGGAATTGTTTGTTGCGTCCTTCTACTTCTAGTGTAAGTTCAAATTCATCTGGAATTACAAGTGGGCGAACGGTAAGGTTGTGTGGGGCAATAGGTGCAATGATAAAATTGCGCGAATTTGGCAAAACCAATGGCCCACCAACGCTTAATGAATAGGCCGTTGAACCGGTAGGTGTCGATACAATTAATCCGTCGGCCCAATATGAATTTAAAAATTCTTCGTTCATAAAAGTATGCACGGTTATCATGGCCGATGAATCTTTTTTGTGTATAGTTAGCTCATTTAGTGCGTAATTATCTTTGCCGAATAAGTTCATATCGGTTTTTAGTTCGAGTAAAGTTCTTTTCTCAATGGTGAATTGCTTGTTGGCAATTGCGTCAACAGAATCTGCAATTTCGGTTTTAGAAATATTGGCCAAAAATCCTAATCGGCCGCTATTAATTCCTATTACCGGAATACCGCTGTCTCGCACATAAGTAATGGCTTCCAGAAATGTTCCATCGCCTCCGATGCTGATAAAAAAATCGTAGGTTTCTGGCAAATCTTCTCTTCCAAAAAAAATGTGTAATCGGCTATTTTCTTTTACCAAATTGCTGTAATACCGCAAAATGTCTGAGTGAATAAAAACTTCGGTATTGTAATCTAGTAATTTCTGAATCAATATCTTAGCGTAAGATTCGAAATCTTTTTTGTAATCTTTTCCAAATAGAACTACGCGCATGTAACTCCTAATATTTTTGGTAAATTTATTAAATTCTATTCATATAATGTGTTTCACACTTGAATTATTTGTGCAAAGCTGCTTTAAAATTGATAAAAAATCCATACTCTTTCAGCGAGTTATAAGCAAAATCAATTCGTAAAACCTTATCATAATACGAAACGATGTCGAGTCCCAATCCGAAACTGTATAAATTGCTGTTTGATAATGTGTTATGGTTCTCTTCTGCCCATGTTTTTTCTGTCCATACATAGCCATAATCAGCAAAAAGGTTCAAATATACTGCCAAAAATGCTTTAGAAAATTTTGGACTAGGAATAAAATTCATTTGAAACGAAAATGGTTTAATTATATTAAGTTTAAGTTGGTTTTGAGAGAGTATATGTGTGTAGCCTTCAACAGTGTAATATTCAAAACCCCGCAAATTTATTCTGTATCCCAGACCTTGTGTAAAGGCATAAGGTTTAGGTTTGTTTTCGGATATTACGGAAAAAAAAGCAGAACTTAATGTAAATCTATCATTTAGCGGATGATGGTGGATAAGACTAAGGTTAATGTAAAAATCATTATAAATTTGGGGTTCGATAAGTTTAAGTCCGTTTTTTGCGATTTCGAACGAAAAGTATTGTCCTTTAAGGGGATAATGAATAAAATCGCGGTTTTCGTATTCAAAGAAGTATTTTAATCTGAAAAATCTTAATTCATTTTGTCCGAGCAGGTAATCAGTATTTAAGTTTACTATTGTGTCTGATGCTTCTATTTGTAGGTATTTAATTTCGGCGTTATGCTTAATTTTGTGCTTTGGCCTATAATAGTATTTAAAATTCATTTCCTGAAAATAGAGTAATTGGGTTCCTCTGATTTTTATATAAACAGGCTTGTTATTAATGGTATTATATGGAAGTTGATCTTGTATCTGAAACGAATAATAGATACCCAAGTGATGTTTACGTGCTTTATCAAGGGCAATTTTTTCGTAGGCAAGTTCAATTCTAGTACTATATCCAAATCGTGTATTGAGCTTAAATACTTCGTTTCGGCCTCGCATGTTTTTAATTGAAAATCCCGCGCCATAACCAATTTTGCTCATATCTTTGTCTTGCCACCAGGTATTAAAATTTCTTTCGGTATGATTAAAATACATGGTTGGCCAAAAATACCATCGTTCTTCTAAGGTAATATAAAAATCGGCAAATTCGCCGGCAACGATTATATAATGTATGTTTACTCCGTTAAATAGTGATGTATTTTTGAGATTTTCTTTGCTACTTTCAATACTTGTTATTAATTGGGCAATTTTTAAGGTATCGTTTTCCTTAAATTTTAATTCTCTTTTGATTATTTTTTCATTGGTTCGGTTGTTTCCTGTAATTTTTATGGAACGCACTATTAAATAGTCGGAATTTAGGTAACCTTCCTGTGCCGAAACATTTTTGGTAATAAGAAAAAACAGAATCAGTGCAACAAAATTGCGAAATAAAACCATGCCGTTTGTTCAAAATTTTAGTGGGCAAATATACAAAGTAGAATTCGATTTATTATACGCTCAGATAATTTAAAAAGGCTTCGTATCTATCTTTGGCGAATGCCTCGTTTATCTGGTCCGATTCAAAACTGTGTTTAATCATATAGTCGTAGCGTTCGAAAGTTCTGAGTATAAAACTTAATTCGGAAGTATTTATTTTCAATGTAACAAGAACGTTGGTATTAGCATCTTCTGAAGAAACATAAGAGCTTAATATGCGAGCGTTATTACTCTCAACAATTTGGGCAATTTCTGCAAGACTATACTTTTTAGGGTTAATTTCTAATACAACTATTCCTCCAGGCTGCTCAAGACCTGCAATAATCGAAAACGATTTTACTAATTCGGGGAGCGTAATCAGGCCTAAGTATTTTTTATTATCGTTTACAACAGGTACAACAGTTAGTCTGTAATCCAGTATGATACTAATGGCATCATAAATATGTTGGTTATTTTTTATGTAAACATCCAGTAACGAAAGTTCGTACGAACCAATGGCCTCTGCCGGGGTATTCAAATCGTATATGTCTGAATCGCAAATTAATCCCAGATATTTGCCATTGGCAACTATAGGCAAATGCGACACCCTAAAAACTTCCATCCAATTGAGGGCATTTATTCCTGTGTCTGATGTTCTTAGAGCCGGAATGATATCTGAAATTATTTCCTGGGCTAACATAGTTTTATTTTTTATACTACAAAAATTATGCAAAATACTTTTTGAGTGGATTTGAAAAAAATTGTTTACTCATGGTTTTCGTGCCAAAGGTAAACCTTTTTCTTGTTTTACGCATCTTGCGCCATTAATGTTACATTACAAAAAAAATATGCAGTCCGAATTGATTTATCCATTGGTGTTAATTTGCTAAAAATATGTAGCTTAAGTGTATTTTGGCCGCTTCATTGTGGATTAATAAATCTTTCGACTTTCAATATATTTCGTATTTTTGGAACGAAAAAAATATTAGCTATGGAATTACTGTCATTTGAAGAACCCATTGGGCAACTAATGGAACAAATTGAGAAGGCTCACGAGATTGCCGAAAATGGTAAAGTAGATATGACAACGACGATTGCCGATTTAGAAGCAAAACTAAAGGCGAAGCAAACCGAGATTTATTCTAATCTAACTCCTTGGCAAAGAGTGCAAATTTCGCGGCACCCAAATCGTCCGTATACATTGCAATATATCAAGGCCATAAGCCAGGGTAGCTTTATTGAGCAATTTGGCGATCGCTTGGTTAAAGACGATAAAGCAATGGTCGGTGGTTTTGGCAGTATCAACGGCAGAACTGTCATGTTTATTGGTCAGCAAAAAGGCGAAAACACCAAAATGAGACAATACCGTAATTTTGGTATGGCTAATCCTTATGGATATCGGAAGGCACTGAGATTAATGCGTTTGGCCGAAAAATTTAATAAACCAATAATTACTTTTATTGATACTCCGGGAGCATATCCAGGAATAACAGCCGAAGAGCAAGGGCAGGCCGAAGCTATTGCCAAAAATATGTACGAAATGTTTGGATTTAAAGTACCAATTCTATCTATTATTATTGGAGAAGGTGCATCCGGTGGCGCTATTGGTATTGGTATAGGAGATAAGGTTTTGATGCTCGAGAATACATGGTATTCTGTAATTTCTCCCGAATCTTGTTCATCTATCTTATGGCGCAATTGGGAGCATAAAGAAGAAGCCGCCTCTGCGCTTAAACTTACCCCTACAGACATGATGCAACAGGGCCTGATAGATGGAATTATCCCGGAACCAGTGGGAGGCGCTCATGCATATCCGGAACAAGTTTTTGAGCAAGTGAAAAAAGCGATTCTCGAAAATTTAGTTCAACTGGATTTAATCTCACCTGAAAAAAGAATTGAACAAAGAATAGCAAAATTCTCTGCCATGGGCGCTGTTGCCGAATAAACTTATTTAACATCACGAATACAATGGCTGAAAGAAAATACGAAAACAAATCAAAAAAAACAGAAAACGATTTGGTGGTTGGCAAAATTCCGCCACAAGCAGTTGAGCTCGAAGAAATTATCTTGGGAGCAATTATGCTCGAAAGCGATGCCATTGTGCAGGTGGCCGATATTTTAAAAAGCGAGAGCTTTTACAAGGAAGCGCACCAACACATTTATAGGGCTATATTAAAGTTATCGGAAGAGCACGAGCCCATTGATTTAATGACAGTGATGGAAAAACTCCGAAAACTTGGGAAACTCGAGGAAATCGGAGGTCCGCAATATCTTGCCGAGCTTACATCTCGGGTAAATTCTGCCGCACATATTGAATATCATGCACGTATTGTGGCTCAGAAATATATTCAGCGTGAGCTTATTCGCATTTCGTCTGATATTCAGGATAAAGCTTTTGATACTTCTTCGGATGTAGACGATTTGCTTGATTTCTCGGAGAAAGAGCTTTTTAATTTGGCTTATGGAAATATTAAAAAGGATGCTAATCAGATAGATACTATTATAAATGAGGCCATTAAGCAATTAAATGAGGCATCCCAGCGCGAAGATGGTCTTAGCGGCGTTCCATGTGGTTTCTCCGAGATGGATAGAATTACATCGGGTTGGCAGCGATCCGATTTAATTATTATTGCTGCCCGTCCATCTATGGGTAAAACAGCATTTGTTTTGTCTATGGCGCGCAATATTGCAGTAAACCATCAGCATGCCATTGCATTGTTCTCTCTCGAAATGTCGTCGGTGCAGCTAGTTAATCGTTTAATCAGTAGCGAAACAGAAATACCCGCCGATAGATTAAGAACCGGAAAATTAAGTAAAGACGAATGGTCGCAACTTAATGATAAAATAGATAGATTGTACAAATCGCCTGTTTTTATTGATGATACTCCGGCCATTTCCTTGTTTGAATTAAGGGCCAAATGCAGGCGTTTGAAAATGCAGCATGATATTTCGTTGGTGGTAGTCGATTATTTGCAGTTGATGACAGTTGGAAGCGATTCTAAAGGAATAAACCGCGAGCAGGAGGTAAGTATTATTTCAAGGGGCCTAAAAGCTATTGCCAAAGAATTAAATATTCCGGTTATTGCTCTTTCGCAGCTTAATAGATCGGTAGAAACACGAGGTGGCGACAAACGTCCGCAATTATCAGATTTACGGGAATCGGGAGCCATAGAGCAAGATGCCGATATTGTGATATTTATTCACCGCCCCGAAAGATATGGGATTACTCAGGACGATAGCGGACGCAGCCTTATTGGTTTGGCAGAGATTATAATTGCTAAACACAGAAATGGTGAAATTGGAACGGTTGATCTTACTTTTAAAGCAGAATACGCCCGATTTATGGACTACGACTCTTCTTCGTTGGATAGTATTGGAGCCGATTTTAACCTTAATCCGGCAGGTGTGGTAACTTTAAGCTCAAGCATGAATAAAGACGAGAGTTTTAATAAACAGCAAAATAATAAAAATCCCTTTGGAAACTCTAGCTTCAACGATGATATGGCACCTTTTTAGATTACAGCCTTATTCCTAAAAGTGTAACATTATCGTCGATATTTTTATTCTGCATAAATGTTTGAAATCCTGATTTTATTATTTCTTTTTGTCTGAAAACAGGAAGCACTCCTACTTTATCAATCAAACTGAGTAGGCCTTCTTGTTTAAATTTTTCGTTTTTGGGCGAACGTTGATCCAAAATACCATTGGAAAACAAGTAAATGATATCTCCTTTTTGGGCAAGTTCAAGCTTTTCTTTGAATTTTTTCTCCGAAGAAGCGTTTATTCCAATGTACTGATTTTCGGAAGCCACAATTTTTATTTGCCTTTCCTGGCGAGAGAAGATTAATAAATTCTGTTTAGCTCCGATATATCTTATGCTCACTTTCTCTCCAATCTGCCGTTCAATACTGGCCATACTAATATCGATAAAAATCGGGTGATTGGAGTAATTTTTTTCAATAATTCGGCTCATATTTTCATGAAACGTATTGATAATCATTGATAATGAATATTCGGGATGTGAAATTACGACTTCTTTTAGCTGATGATAGGTGATTAAAGATAGCATGGTGCCTGCAATACCATTGTAATTGCAATCTATGATGGCTATTAAAAAACGCTCGGTAAAAATGCCACTTTGTTGTTGTTTCATAAAAAAACCAACATCTTTCGAAAAATTATCTTTAGCCATCATTATATTAAATGCATCAAAGTAGAACTCAAGTTCACTTAAATAAGTGAGCAAAGAATGTTGGGTTTTTTGAGCAAAAATAGAGATTTCCTGAAAATCGCGGTTAAGTTGATTAAATTTTGTTTCTTGTTCTGCAAATTCGTGTTTAAAGTGTGATAATTCAAATTTTACCTGATTTAACTCCGTTTCATTTTCTTCTAGTTTCTTTGAGTTTTGTTCAAAAAGTACTTTTATTTTGCTTTTTTTTATGATAAAAGCCAATAGAAAAATTAGTCCGATTAAGATGGTTATGCTAACAAGAATAGTGTAAATTTGATTGTTCTGTTTTTGTTTTAAATCAATTTTATGCTGATCGAGCAGTTTTTTCTGTTGATTTATCTGAATCGCTTGATCGTGAAAATCTGTTTTCTGTTTGTAGAGTATGTTGCTGTATGCTTCCAGGGCTTTTTGCTTTTCTAATAAATCTAATTCCTGTTTCGAGAAGGCTACATTTTGGTTATTAAGCAAAAATCTTAGGGTTTGCATGGAGTCTTCGTATTGTTTTAATTTTTTTTGCAAATGAAAGTTTGTTTGACTTTGATAGATAGAATCTTTTACTTGCTGATTTTGCATAATGTCGTATAAAAACGAAGAGCTTAATTTAAGGTTTGATGCTTTTACGTTTTTTTCATTTATTCTAATGTAGTAATTACTATTTTGTTGAAAGAGGTTAATCATGGTGTTTTCATCCGAAAAACTTTCAATGGTAATTAATAGCACCGATGAAGCTATTGCGTTTTTAATAAACGATAGGCTTAAATAGTTGAAATCTGGGTTAATTATAATAATTTGATTTTTGGGCTTAAATTCGGGCTTGTTTTTAAATTCGATAATCGTTTTTTTATTTTTTATTTTAATTTGTTCGGCTAAAATATTTAATTCATCAAACAAAGCTTTATCGGCCGAGAATAAACCAATAAAGAAAGTGTCAATTTTGTTTTCAGCAGGCCAAATAACGTTGTTGCCAATTTCGAAAATGAGGTTGGCTTTATTTTTAATAGCATTTGATTTGGTTTGCGCCAAAAGGCTGTTGCTTACAAACCAAAAAATTAAAAAGACTATGAAATAGTTTTTGTATCTCATAGCCTAAAATTAAACAAATTAAATAAGATAAAAAACTCTTATAGCATATTTATGCTTCAACTGCTTTTTTAACAAGGTTTGCTGCTTCCTGCAATGTAATTGCCGATTGCACTTTTAATCCGGATGCGTCAAGTAATCGTTTTCCTACTTCGGCGTTTGTGCCTTGTAGGCGCACAATTACGGGTATTTTTATATCACCAACAGCTCTGTATGCATCTACAACTCCCTGAGCCACCCTGTCGCCTCTAACAATACCACCAAAAATGTTGATTAGAATAGCTTTCACTCTGGGATCTTTAAGAATAATTCTAAATCCGGCTTCCACTGTTTGTGCATTTGCAGTGCCTCCTACATCCAGGAAGTTAGCAGGTTCCCCACCCGAAAGTTTTATAATATCCATGGTAGCCATAGCCAATCCGGCTCCGTTAACCATACATCCTACATTTCCGTCGAGTTTTACAAAATTTAGGTCGAATTTAGATGCTTCTACCTCTGCTGGATCTTCTTCGGTAATATCTCTAAGGGTGATATAATCTTTATGTCGGAAAAGGGCGTTATCGTCGAGTTTTACTTTGGCATCGGCAGCCAGAATTAAATCGTCGGATGTTTTAAATACGGGATTTATTTCAAATAATGATGCATCGCTTCCTTCGTAGGCATTGTATAATGCTATAACAAATTTTATCATTTCTTTGAATGCTTTGCCGCTTAATCCTAGATTAAATGCAATGCGGCGAGCCTGAAAACCTTGCAAACCTACTTTGGGGTCGATTTCTTCTTTAAAAATAAATTCGGGAGTTTCTGCTGCTACTGTTTCAATATCCATGCCTCCTTTGGGGGAATACATGATTATATTTCGGCCGGTGTCGCGATTGAGCAAAACGCTCATATAGTATTCTGCAACATTTACTTTTCCGTCTTCGTTGGGATAGTAAATGCTTTGTTCTACTAACAATTTGTTTACAACTTTACCTTCGGGACCTGTTTGGTGGGTAACTAAATTCATGCCCAAAATTTGCTTGGCATATTCTTCTACCTCGGCAAACGATTTGGCAATTTTTACTCCGCCCCCTTTTCCGCGTCCGCCAGCGTGAATCTGCGCTTTAACTGCCCATGCCTTTACGCCTGTTTTATCCTGTATCTGACGCGCTGCCTGAACCGCCGTTGATGGGTTCTCGGCAACTTGCCCGTGTGGTACAGCAACACCAAATTGTTTTAGTATTGCTTTGCCTTGATATTCATGAAGATTCATATATTTGTGTTTTAAAATTTGATTTATTACTCAGGTTACTAAAGTAATATAATTAGTTTAGAACACATATATATTTTTATATTTTTCACAGCATTAAATCGATTGCAATGCGAAAAAAACTTAATAGTGAATTAGATAGAATTAACCCGAATGATTACAAATCTGTAAAAAAAACTCCTTTGGTGGTAGTTTTGGATAATGTAAGGAGTTTGAATAATATTGGAAGTGTGTTTCGCACTGCCGATGGGTTTAGGGTAGAAGCCATTTACCTGTGCGGTATTACGGCGCAGCCGCCGCATCGCGATATTCATAAAACTGCTCTTGGTGCTACAGAATCTGTTCCCTGGAAATATTTCTCAACGACAAAAGATGCCCTTGTGGAGTTAAGGGCCAAGGAATATAAAATTTTGGCTATAGAACAGGTGGAAAATAGTATTTTGCTCGATGAATTGGTTTTGGAAACCAAAGAATCTTATGCCTTGATTTTTGGCCACGAAGTGCGCGGAGTAGATCAGGAGATTGTGGATTTATGTGATGCCTGCATTGAAATTCCGCAGATGGGTACAAAGCATTCTTTTAATATTTCGGTGAGCGCGGGTATTGTGCTCTGGGAGTTTTATAAGTTGTTAAAGTCTTTATAATCTGACTTTGGCCTTTTAAATAAAAAGGACTTTACAGTTCAATGTAAAGTCCTTTTTATTTATAAAATGAGTTTAGTCTAAAAAGATTGAAAAAATGATTATACCCCTGCCCGCGTTTTCTTAATTAACTTATAAACTGTTTAGTACAGTTACAGCATTATATAAAAATCAACGCTGGCAGGGTTTTTAGACTTGACTCTAAAATGTATTTTATTCCACCGGAAAATTAGAATGTAATAGCTGTTTTCAGACCGAATGTTTTAACGTTTTCATCTGTTCCTTTAATAAGGCCGTCGCCATTTAAATCCTGAAACGTATATCGGTAGTCAAAACCTAAATTTACACCGTTGAAATTGTATTCCAGTGTGTAGCCCATAATGGTAGATGGTGTTTTCCATTCTTTGAAGTTTTCTACGTTATTTTGAATGTAGTAAGCTTTTGCGCTGGCATCTTTTGGCAATAATTTGGGTGTAAGTTCTAGTTCGCCTTTTAAAGAACGAATATGGAAATTGGCCGAATCTGCGCTAAGCATATCGGAGTAATGCAATCCGCCAATAATCAGGTCTTGAATATTAAAATCAACACCAACAAAGAAACCGTTGGTAGATTCTTTCACTTCTAGTAATCTGTTTTGTTTGGTTACAACGCTTTGAAGACCGGTTGCAGGGTCGCGCACAAAAACAGAGCGTTCCAGTTCATAAGTATAGTTGTAATAACCGTATAAGAATTCATCGCTGGCTCTACGGTATTCGGCCGAAAAGGTAAGCATTTTGCCTAATCCTATTCTCACGCCGGGTAGGGTTATTCCCCAACCGTAAAGCGAATCGCCACCTAATTGAGTAAAGTGGCTATAAACAGTAAAATCAAAGTTTCCGCTTTCGATAATTGGGTATCCAATGTCTAATCCATAAGCATAAGACATAGACGTTAAGTCTCCATATTTTATCAAGTCGCTTTGTTTTGTACCGTCAATTACACCATAGTTTACCGCCTGATCAAGAAAATCTTGAGGTAATTTTCTGTCTAATAGATAATAATCGTATTCGGTAACTAAGTTTTCATTGTTGGGATAAAGGTCAATTGCATCGGGGTAACCGTCGTCGTCGAGATCCGAAAGGCCATTATATTCGTTAAGGTCGGTGGCAAAAGAAGCGCCAATTTCGAGTTTTCCAATAGGTGTAATGCTAAGCCTGGTTGCGGCCATCATACCTGCTTGGTTTTCGAATAATTCTTTAAAATTGTTGATAAGTACCTCTACTCCAAAAAGTTTATTGTACATAGAAAATTCTAATCCCCAACGTTTTACTTCCGGATATTGAATCATGTTGCTGTATCCGTTAACGATATTTCCAAATCCGATTCTGGTAAAATCTATACCGCCAAATTTGAAATATAATGGGTCTTCTTTTTTGGCCCAACGGATATAGTAAAGTTTATCCAAATAGTCGGTCCATTCATCCCAATCTTCTTTTCTTACTTGACCGTTTTCGTCGAGCAATAATTGAATATCAACGCCAAGTCCGAGTTTGAAAATTGGAATATCAGTTCTTACTCCGAATTGTTGATAATTTTTTCCATCGATACTGACACCACCAACAAATGCACTTCCTCCAAAGCCTTCTTTTTCTTCTTGTTCGGGTTCTTCTGATTCTTCAACCTCCTGAGCAAAAATGTTTACGCTTAAAAATAAGCTTATTAGTAACAAAAACAGATTCTTTTTCATAGCATAAAATTTAAAATTGTATAAAGTTACATAATCCTCTTAAAATAACCATACGGAAAATTATTTTGGTGCAAGTTTAAATAAAATAAATGCAATTATTCCGAAAAGCATATTTGGTATCCAGACGGCTATTAGGGGCGATAGGTTGCTTCCGATCGAAAACTGGAAAGAAATTTGCATAAATAATATGTATGAGAAGCTTAGCGCCAAGCCTATTCCGAGATATAATGCCGTGCCGCCTCTAACTTTTCGGCTCGCCAGTGAAACCCCCATAATGGTGAGAATGAAGGTGGAAAAAGGGAAAGCTAGCCTTTTGTATTTTTCTATTAGATAAGAATTAATGTTTCCGCTACCAGATATCTTCTCTTTTTCGATAAATCTTTTTAATTCATCATTATTCATTGTTTCAACATCGGTTGCACGCCTATGAAAATCGGCTCTCTCCATGTTAAGCGTGGTGTCTAAGGTTTTGCCGCGTTCAATAATCTCACCGTTTTCCTGAAAATAGCGTATACGATAATTGTGGATTTTCCATTTATTTGTAAGGGTATCCCATTTAATATAATCCGAAATGAGTTTTGAAACCAGCTTGCCATTTTCTATTTTTTCTAGGGCAAATTTACTGCCCATATCGAGTTTATTGTTGTAGCTTTCCATATATACGTATACACCCGGGCTAATTTGCTTATGAAAATTTCGGCCCTGAAATCGATAGGTGTTTTTAAAATAGGTATTTTCAAAATCGAGTCTAACTGCATTGGAGTGTGGAATTACCCATCCGCTTAAACCGTAGGATAGAAGAGCAATAACGGCAGCCGAAATCATATAGGGGCGCATTATTCGCGCATAACTTACTCCGCTGCTTAGCATGGCAATAAATTCAGAGTGCACAGCCATTTTCGATGTAAAAAAAATAACCGATATAAATACAAATAAAAAGCTGAATAAATTACCGTAATAGGGTACAAAATTCAGGTAATAGTCTACTACAATAGCTCTAAAAGGGGCTTCTTTTTCAATAAAATCATCAATCTTTTCTGAGATATCAAAAACAATGGCAATGCCCAGTATCATAACAATGGCAAAAAAGAAAGTGCCGAGAAATTTTTTGATGATGTAAATATCAATTTTTTTAAGCATATTAAAATATTTTATAGTCTGGTAGCTAATTTTTTTATCATAATTTCTTTCCAAGAGCCAAATTCTCCGTTGCTTATTTTTTCGCGTGCTTGATCTACCAGCCAAAGATAGAATGCCAGATTATGAATACTGGCAATTTGAGGTCCCAATCTTTCTTGCGAAACAAATAAATGTCGTAAATAGGCTTTTGAGTATTCCTTGTCTACAAAGCTAATTAATAGCGGGTCGAGGGGTGTAAAATCGTCTTTCCATTTATTGTTTTTTATGTTGATAATGCCTTCGGATGTAAAAAGCATACCGTTTCTTCCGTTACGGGTGGGCATAACGCAGTCGAACATGTCTATGCCCAAGGATATTCCTTCGAGAATATTTACCGGAGTTCCTACGCCCATAAGATATCTGGGTTTATCAGAAGGCAGAATATTGTTTACAACTTCAATCATTTCGTACATCATTTCTGCGGGTTCTCCAACAGATAAACCACCAATGGCGTTGCCTTGGCAGCCAAATCCGGCAATTGTTTCGGCAGATTTAGCTCTTAAATCTTTAAACGTGCTACCTTGCACAATGGGGAAATAGGCTTGCTGATGCCCATATAAAGGCTGTGTAGTTTTAAAATGTGCTACACCACGTTTAAGCCAACGGTGTGTTAGTTCCATCGATTGCCGGGCGTAGGAATAATCGCTGGGATATGGTGGACATTCGTCTAGTGCCATCATAATATCGGAGCCTATTTTACGCTGAATATCTACAACTCCCTCCGGCGAAAACAGATGCTTACTGCCGTCGATATGGGAGCGAAATAGTGCTCCTTCTTCGGTTAGCTTTCGGTTTTCGGTGAGCGAAAATACCTGGTATCCACCCGAATCGGTTAGTATAGGTTTTTTCCAATTCATAAATTTGTGCAATCCACCGGCACTTTCGAGTATTTCTGTTCCTGGTCGAAGGTATAAATGGTATGTATTGCCAAGTATAATTTGCGCTTTAATATCGTCTGATAATTCACGCTGATGCACTGCTTTTACAGAACCAACAGTGCCAACAGGCATAAAAATGGGGGTTTCAATTATCCCATGGTCGGTGTGCAAAATGCCCCTTCGGGCTTTTGATGTGTTATCAGTGCTAAGAATATCAAATTTCATAAAAAATTCTTTGGATGCAAAGATAAAAAACTATGCGACAAGGGAATTATTTTTTCTTCAAGTTTCATAAATTTCATAAAATCATTTAAAATCAATGTTGATAAGTACCCAACTTGATGCATTATCCTAAAATTTATGCTATTTTCGTGGCGTTTAAAAAGTGGCTGAGGCATGGTTGAATTTTACGAAAAAGTTGGTCTTTCTTCAAATTATAGTAATTCGTTGCTTGTTAATGAATTAATGAGTGTTTTCTTGTTTTTTTTCCTTTTGGCTTTTATTGCGCAATTATTTTATTATCTCTATTTTTATTTGCGTATTTATCAGAAAGATAAAACAGTAATACCTCAGTTTTTGCCGTCGGTTTCGGTGGTTATTGCCGCCCGAAACGAAGCATGGAATTTGCAAAAATATTTACCAAGAATACTTAATCAGCAATATGCCGATTTTGAAGTAATTGTGGTAAACGATGCATCACAGGATGAAAGTGTGGAGGTGCTGGAATCTTTTAAACGGCAATATCCGCATTTTTACTATACATCTATTCCTTACGACGAAGTTTATGCCCATGGCAAAAAACTTGCACTTTTGGTAGGTGTAAAAGCGGCAAAAAAAGATTGGATCTTATTTACCGACGCCGATTGTTACCCCGCCACAGAAAACTGGATAAATGAGTTTTCACGGAAAATGGATAGCAAAGCTGAGATAGTTCTTGGTTTTGGAGGATATTTAAGTAGAGTTGGTTTTTTGAATAAATTAATTCGCTATGATGCGATTGCTATTGCCATTCAGTATTTTGGGTTTGCCAACGCAGGCATGAGTTATATGGGGGTTGGGCGCAATATGGCCGTTAGAAAATCGTCGCTTCTGAAGTTAAAGAAATATGTAGCTCATTCGCACGTATTATCGGGTGCGGACGATTTAATAGTGAATGAATTAGCTAATAAAGAGAATGTAAGGGTTCTCACTTCGACCGAGAGTTTTAGCTATTCAAATCCAAAGGTAAATTTTTCTGAATGGAAATTACAGAAAGCCAGGCATCTAAGTTCGTCTCATTTTTATAAAGCGGGTCATAAGATTTTGCTACTTTTAGAACCAGTTTCCCGATTTATTTTTTATACTGGATTTTTACTTTTTATTATTTATCAATTCAAAATTGCTGCTGCCTTGTATTTATTCAGATTGCTTTTTTTTACCATTACATGGATTAAGGCCGGAATAAAATTTAATGCCAAAGATATTATTTTTTATAGTTTAATTTTTGATACATTTGTATATATAATTATTGGCTCGATTTCTGTGTTTACGAGATTTGGCCGTCAAAAAATCAAATGGAAGTAACAGCAAATTTTACTGATAAGGCAAAACGTGATTTAGACTTGGTTGAAAGCGCAAAGAAAGGAAATCAAAAGGCTTTTACCCAACTGTTGGAGTATTATCGCGATTCAATATTCCATCTGCTCATAAATATGGTAAAATCGGAAGACGATGCTGAAGACCTTACCCTGGAAACTTTTGGAAAAGCTTTTAAAAGTTTAGATCAATATATTCCTAATTTTGCTTTTAGCACCTGGCTTTTTAAAATTGCATCTAACAAAGGAGTAGATTTTTTGCGAAAAAGAAGAAATAAGGTTACTCATATCCCTCTGCAATCCAACGAAACAGAAGAGAATAATTGGCAACCGATACATTCGCTGAAATTTGCGGGATTGGATCCAGAAGAAACGCTCATTGCCAAGCAAAACACCATTTTTACCCGAAAAATAATACAAAATTTAAGTGAACCCTATAAGGAAATTATTGAAATGCGCTATTTAGACGAGCTTTCGTACCTGGAAATAGCAGAGCAGCTTGAATTGCCTGTGGGTACTGTAAAAGCCAGATTACACAGAGGGCGCGAACTTATGTTGCAGGCTTTGAAGGTGCTTCGCGAAGGAGATGAACTTAACGACGACAATTAAATGGATACTATACGTAAATATTTTTCTGATTTAGACGCTGAAACTGATGGAAACTTTGCGAAAATGATGCAATTATACAGGGAATGGAATTCTTCTGTAAATTTAATTTCTAGAAAAGATATCGATTTTTTGGAGATTCATCATATTTTGCACTCACTGGCCATTGCTAAATGTGTGCAGTTTCCAAAAAATGCCGAAGTTTTGGATATGGGAACCGGTGGTGGATTTCCGGGTATTCCTTTGGCCTTGCTTTTTCCCGATACAAAATTTACTTTGATGGATTCAATTGGAAAAAAAATAATGGTGGTGCAGGATATTGCACAAAAACTCGAATTGAAAAACGTTGAAGCCGTAAAAGCACGTAGTAACGAATATAAATTAAAAAAGTTTGATTTTATTATTAGTCGTGCAGTAAGCTCTTTACCACAGTTTTATGCTGATATCAAGCATTTAATTAACAAACCTTCGCAATATGCAGAGTCAGGCATCTATTACCTTAAGGGCGGCGATTTTTCCGATGAATTAGATCAGTTTCGTAAGCATAAAATCTTTCCAATAAAAAATATGTTTACCGAAGAATATTTTCAAACTAAATATGTGGTTTACATCAAGTTTTAGTTTCAAAGTAGATTTCTTGCCACGCCTAACTAAACTAAATCTATGTTTGAATTTATTTATTACAATAATATATTCCGTGGTTTTCTGATTATCAAAAAAAATGAATGATTCGTAGTTCAATGTCAAGGTCTTTCTTCTTTTAGTTGTTCAAGTTCTAAATGAATTTTCTCCCATTGATTCATCGCTTCCTGCGATTTTTTTTTATATTTGTTATACTCATCAGAAAGCTGATGTATATCAAATTGTGGGTTTCCCGATGATAGTTTTTCTTCTATTCCGGCAATTTTAAGGTCAGTTTCTTCTATCAATTTTTCTACTTGTTCAATTTCTTTTTCTGCTTTTCTAATAAGTTTGTCGTGCTCTTTTCTTTGGAGATAATTTTTTTTTGATTCAGAATCCTCAATATTTTCGGTAGCTCTGGTTTTTATGGCACTGTAAAATGCCAATTGCTCTTCTTCGAGTTTAGATTGGAGAATATGTGCTACACTATCCAAATGTAATTTTACTTTTTGCTTGCTGAATTCGTAAACTTTGTTGGGCAAATTTTCGAGAAAATACCTATCGTGCGAAACAAGAATGAGCGTTCCGTCGTAGTTAATCAAAGCATCTTTTAAAATGTCTTTGGAAATCATATCCAAGTGGTTTGTAGGCTCATCGAGGATAAGCAAATTATAGGGTTTTAAAAGAAGTTGCGCAATGGCAAGCCTGGCTTTTTCGCCGCCTGAGAGCACGCTTACTTTTTTGTCGATGGTATCGCCGCCAAACATAAAAGCGCCCAAAATATCGCGTACTTTTGTGCGAATATCCCCCACGGCAATATCGTCAATGGTTTGAAAAACAGTTTTATTTTCGTCAAGCAGTAGTTCTTGATTTTGCGCAAAGTAACCAATCTCAACATTATGTCCGAGTTTAATCTCGCCGCTATAGGGAGTTTGGTTAAGAATTAATTTTACTAAAGTAGATTTGCCTTCCCCGTTTTTACCAATAAATGCTACTTTGTCGCCTCTTTCTATCGTAAAATCGATGTCATTAAGCACCTGTAAATCGCTATAGCTTTTAGAAACTCTTGTACCTTCAATCACGATAGTTCCGGAGCGTGGAGCCGGAGGAAATTTTATACTAATATGCGATTTATCTATTTCGTCTATCTCCAGACGATCAATTTTATCAAGATGTTTAATTCTTGATTGCACCTGAACTGCTTTGGTTGCCTTATACCTAAATCTTTCGATAAATTTTTCGGTTTCCTGAATCATTTTTTGTTGATTTTCGTAGGCAGCCAATTGTTGCATTAGCCTTTCGTGGCGCAGTTGCACATATTTTGAATAAGCTACTTTGTAATCGTAAACTTTTCCCATAGATATTTCTACTGTTCTTTGTGTTAGATTGTCGAGAAATTTTCTGTCGTGCGAAATTACCAATACCGCACCCTTGTACGCCTTTAGAAAATTTTCGAGCCATTGTATCGATTCAATATCAAGGTGGTTGGTAGGTTCATCCAGTAAAAATGCATCGGGACGTTTGAGCAATATTTTGGCCAATTCTATGCGCATTCTCCATCCACCGCTGAATTCTTTGGTTGGACGTTCAAAATCTTTATCGCTAAAGCCCAAGCCTTTTAATACCTGCTCGGCGGTAGCTTCCATTTTTTCGGGTTCAAAAAAAGCCAGTCTCTCGTTTTTTTCGCTCACTCTATTTATTAAGGCAGCATACTCGTCTGATTCGTAGTCGGTTCTGTGACTTATATCCTTGTTTAACTGGTCTATTTCTGCTTTTAACTGATGCACGGTTTCAAAAGCCTTTAATGCTTCTTTTCGCACTGTAAGACTGTCGCTATAGGTAATTTGTTGAGGTAAATATCCAAGCACAAAATCTTTGGGCATACTGATTTGTCCGGAGCTGGCTTGCTCCAACCCGGTAATTAGTTTGAGCAGGGTCGATTTTCCTGCTCCGTTTTTTCCTACAAGTCCGATTTTATCCTGAGCGGTGATTAAAAAGGATATTTGTTTGAATAACTGAAATTTACCAAAATCTACGCTTACTTCGTTTATGCTTATCATGCTTTTTTTGATTTGTGCAAAAATAGAAAAATACCTGTCAGAATTGGAAAAATATTTTATACAGCTTGTTTGTTTTTTTAAGTTCTTGATTTCTAATTAAACGTAAAATCAGGGGATAGAACATTACAAAAATCATTTTTTGGTGATATACAATTATAATACCTTCGTTCTATCAAATTGAAAACGTTTGTGCGCAATTTTGCCATCAATTTTAATGCAACTAAAAAAATATGATATGAAAAAAATTTTACTTATCGGTGCCGGCTTATCTTCGTCAACTTTAATAAAATATTTGCTCGACAATGCAGAACAGAATCAATGGGAGCTTATTGTGGCCGACCAGTCGGAAGAATTGGCCCGCAAAAAAATCGGAAGCAGTAAATTTGGCATTGCCATTGCTTTTAATGCCTACGACACGGCCTTACGCAACGAATTAATTTCTAAATCTGATATCGTTATTTCTATGCTTCCGGCTAGCATGCATTATTTGGTGGCCGACGATTGTATAAAGTATTTTAAGCCATTGGTAACTGCTTCTTATGTTTCCGATCATATAAAAAACATGGACCAGGATTTGAAGAATAAAGGTCTTTTATTCTTGAACGAAATTGGGCTGGATCCGGGCATCGACCACATGTCGGCCATGAAAATTATTGACGAAATTCGTGAGAAAGGCGGGAATATTGAAGTTTTTGAATCTAACACAGGTGGATTAGTGGCCCCCGAATTCGACAATAATCCTTGGAATTATAAATTTACCTGGAATCCGCGAAATGTTGTGGTAGCAGGGCAGGCAGGTGCCCGTTTTCTCGACCGTGGGCAAATAAAATATATTCCTTATCACCAGCTTTTTAGACGAACTGAAATTTTGAATGTGCTCGAATATGGCGAATTTGAATCCATTCCAAACAGAGATTCGCTGCAGTATATCGAAATTTATGGTCTTGATGCAATAAAAACCATGTATCGAGGCACTTTTCGTAAGCCCGGTTTTGCTTCGGGATGGCACATGCTTGTGCAATTGGGACTTACCGACGATAGTTTTAAGATTAAAGGTTCCGATAAACTTTCATATCGCGATTTTACAAATGCTTTTATGCCTTATGGGCAAGACCGTACTGTGGAAGAGAAAGTTTGCGATTATTTAGGTTTTGGTATTGGCTCCGAAACTATGCAAAAATTACGCTGGTTGGGATTATTCGATAAAAAGCCTGTAGCAATGAAAAATGCTAGTCCGGCGCAAATTTTGCAGAAACTTCTCGAAGAGAAATGGGCACTTCAGGATGACGATTTAGACATGATTGTGATGCAGCATCAGTTTATTTATTCTTTGAATGGCAAGCGCAAAAAAAATATTTCTTCTATGATAATCAAAGGGCAGAATCAGGTGCATACGGCCATGTCTATTACCGTGGGATTGCCTATGGCCATTGCCGTTAAATTTATTTTAAATGGTGTAATAAACGATACAGGCGTGAAAATTCCGGTCGAAAAATCCATCTATCAACCTGTTTTGGCTGAGCTGGAACAATTTGGCATACGATTTATTGAAGAAGAGTTTGATTTGGATTAATAGTTCTATTATTTTATTGGTTATCAGCATGGATTTTTTTCCATGCTGATTTTTTTAGCTTCTCTCTTTCGAATTTTCGCTTAACGAAAATATAAAAATACTGATTACCATGGCAATAAAGATAATAAAGAAGGAGTATAGCGTTTTTGTAAGTATATTGGGGATTTGAATAATATCCCAGATTGAAAGTAAACTAAAACTTGCTGTAATGATGAGTATGCCCAAATAGAAAAAGGCAAGCATTTTTTTTACGTTGTTCATTTTTAGTCGTTTTTTAGGTTTGATAGTAATTCATCGAAATTTGTGGCTTTCACACATTTTGTCTCGTTTTTAATGAGCCAATATTCCTCATATATTTCTATGACGGATTCGTTTATAGAAAAGTTACAATCAAAGTTAAGCGATGCTCTTCGGAGCGCATTTAAGGTTAATTTTTGTCGTTTCTCTGAGCCAAAATTTTTAAATTTTATGGCCGCAGATATTTGGGTGTTTGGCTTAAAATGCAAATCGGAATAATCGAAATGCACATATTCTGCCGGGAAAATATCATCGAATTTATTTTGCATAATCAAATCTTCAGGCCTCCCGTAATCGTATTTTGTTTTGTTGAAAATTAGCAATTTGTCGGCAAATTGCATGGCTAAATCCCAATCGTGGGTAGAAAAAATGATGCTACGTTTTTCTTTATTTACTAATTGTCTTAGCAGGTATATTATCTCTATTTTATTTTCGATATCCAAGAAGGCCGTAGGTTCGTCGAGCAAAATAAGTTTTGTTTGCTGACATAAAGCTTTTGCAAGTGCTATTTTTTGTTTTTCTCCATCGCTTAGATTAAATAAATTCCGGTGCAATAAATGCTCTGCCTTTACTAGTTTTAGTGCATTAAGTATTATTTCTTTGTCGGAGCTTTGCAATTTTGCATTCCATTTTAGGTAAGGTATTCTGCCTAGTGCTACATAATCAGGCACATTGAAATTAAAAGTGATATTTAAACCTGCCGGAACATACACTAACTCTTTCGAAAGGCTTTGTATATCAATGTTTTTAATATTCTTCCCGAATAGCAAAATATTGCCGCTAAGTGCATTTTGCAATCCGGAAAGGGTTTTCAGGAAACTCGATTTTCCGATACCGTTAGGGCCGAGCAATCCTACTAATTCGGGTTTCTCAATGGAGAGATTCAGTTTGCGAATCAGTGGCGAAATATTTGGGAATCCGATATCCAGATTCTCTATTGCTAGTTGCGACATGTAAGAGGGGTGGTATTTAGGAGATGCTCAATATTATGGTATAAATTCGATTAATAGCTTTCGAAATCGTCGTCTTGTAAATTGATATTAATTTTTGTGGGTTGGGACAGATTATCAAAATGCGTTTTAGATGAGCTTGTTTGGTAATCTTCTATTGATTCATTATCATCAATATTCGATATATCTGTTTTTTCTTGCTGAATTTCCGAGGCGGTATTTAATATGCTTGATGTTTCTGAAATTGTGCTCGTATTATTGGTTTTAAACTGGTGTGCAATTTGATTTAAATCTACCACAATCTGACCTAACTCTTTAACTGTGCCCGATAACTTTTCGGTTCTCGAAAGATTGCTTTGCGAAGTTGCAGAAAGTTGCAATATTGTGGCATTTATTTGAACAACACCGTTTTCTTGTTCTTTTACCGCTTCGTTTATTCTTTTTAAATCGTCAACCAATTCGCGAATTTTCGGAACGGCCATTTCTATAATAGCTATTGTTTTTGATGCTTTATTTTTACTGGCGTTTGAAATGGTTTTGATTTGTGCCGAAGCTTTGCTTGTTTTTGATGCCAATTTTTTTATCTCTTCGGCTACAACGGCAAATCCTTTTCCACTTTCGCCGCTTCGCGAAGCTTCAATAGCTGCATTTATTGAGAGTAAATCTGTTTTGGAAGCAATTTCGTCGATAATACTCACATGCTCGCTGATTTCGATGAGTGCATCTACTGTTTGTTTTACCGATTTGGTTAATATTTCGAGACTTGCGCCCAAATTTTGCGCATCCTGGGTATTTTTGTTTGTTATTTCGGCATTTTGTTTGGCCATACTTAGAAATTCTTCAGTTGTTGCCGATATTTCTTCTATCGATGCGGCCTCTTCGTTGGCGTTTTGCACCAGATTTTCCGTTATTTCCATCACCACTTTATTTTGAGAATCTATGTTGATGGCCTTTTCCTGTAATTTTCCAACGATTTGAATGGATAGATTTTGTTTGGCTTCGTAAATTTGTTGTGCAATATAGCCTATTTCGTCTTTGGTGAAATGGGTTTCTTGAGTTGTTAAATTACCATCGGCCAATTTTTTTATTTCCTCGGCTGTTTTGTTTAAAGGGGTTATAACAAACATCTTTGTGGTGTAAATAATTATTGAGCCATAAATTATCAGCATCAGCAATATTATGGGTATCACTATGGAGAGTTTGCCGTATACAAAGTCGTTTATAAAGCGCGATGGCTGAAATACGCCAATGTACCATAATTCGGGGCATTCGTATTGCGTTAAGTCCATTTTTCTGTACGAAAAAATATTTTTTTCTTTATTAAAATGGTGATAAAAGAGTAAGCCCTCTTGCTTAGCGAATAATTCGTTTGGTTTAAAATGTGTGTTTATGGTGTTTTGGTTTACAAGAATACTGTCTGCATTAAAAAGAATGATAGATGTTTGGTCATCGCTATTTTGGTATAGGCTTACTATTCTTTGGGTAAAATAGTTTAGTTTTAACTGCATAACTACAGCGCCCAAAATATTTTGGCCATCTATAATTGGTGTGAGTAAGTAAAATGTAGGTAAAGAATCGGAATAAAAGACCGGACTAACTATGGTCTTTTTCTTTTCAAGAATATTATCCAGAAGGATTTTGGTACTTTTTTTGCTTTCCTCTGATATTTTGTTTACGTTAATAAAGGGTTCGCCGTACTTTAAAGTTCTTAAGGCGGAAATGTTGAGCGTTTGATTCCGATTGATGTTTAAAACAATGCTCAGGTTTTCTATTGCTTGATTATTTTGATAAATTCCTTTTAAAAGTGAATAGGCTTCTTGTCTGTAAACATCGTTTTGGGGCTGCTTAGAAACATTTGTAATACGTTTTTCCTGACTTAATAAGCGGGCAATTCTTGCATTGTCTTCTATCCATAAATTAAGGCCGATATTCATATTTTTTTGTAGTATATCTGCTATGGAAATAAAATTTTTTCTGGCCTCTATACCCGCCTGACGAAAAATACTAAAGGCAATGAATCCGAGCACTACCACCAATACCGGTAGATAAATCAAAAGAAGTTTTTTGTTCAACCTGCCGTTTATTTCAGTCATTTTATTCTATTTTAACTGCATTTTCCGGTTCGGTAAGGCTGGTAGAAGGAATTAGGCCTTTTGATTTCATGTGTGGAATAATTACTTCGTATTTTAATTGACCATCTTCTGCAAAGAAATTGATACAGGAGCCTTTTTCGTTTAATCCTTTTTTATCGGTTATAACCAATGTTGCGTTTGATGATGTTTGTGCCAAAATTTCGGGTAAGAATTTGTTCGATGAGCTGGGTACATAAATTATGTGGCATTTTCCCATTTCCGAAGGCGATGAAATGCCTTTTACTTCGATATTCTGAGCTCCTACTTTTTTTGTTTGAGCAATACTGGTTAATTCTTTCAAAACCTGGCTCTCTCCAATTACTTGCATTACAAAATTTCCTTGTGTGTAATCTGTTGGCCATCCTATTACGCGGGTAAAGTTGTAAATCATCAAAGCTTTGAATTTATCGTCCTGAGCGTTTGTTTGTTCAAAATGGAACAAAAGGGTGAGTAAAGCTAAAATTCCGATATATTTTTTCATACTTACACATTTTTTTTGTGAATATTTTTTTCTATACAAATATATTTAATTTTTATTAAACGTTGAATTCTTTAACATGTTTGAAATTCGATTATTTATTTTTTAGTGATAAAAATTTCAACCCTCCGATTGTATCCTTCTTCAATTTCGCTGGTAGGAAAAGGATATATCATACTTTGGCATCCGAAACCGGTTACAGTTATTCTACTTGGCTCTATTCCGTTTTTTACTAAATAATCTTTTACTGTAACGGCTCTTTCTTCCGAAAGTTGCTGGTCTATCTCCGTGCTTGGCAAAAATCCGTTGGTATGCCCATCGAGTCTGATGGTTAATGTCGGATTAAGTTTCATTTGTTTAAGAACTGAATTCAAAAGTTTGTATGATTCCGGTTGTACAAGAGAATTTGGTGAGTTGGGCGAAAAGTAAATATTTTGTGGATGCTTGAAGTCTTTCTTCAGCTTTTCCATGCTGATGTTTAATTCTTCTTCGAATAATTGGGTTAAGCCGCTTGAGCTTACAATGGTATCGAAAAGTAAATATTTTGGGTGATAAAAGGTTATATCATAGTTCGGAAATTCGTGTGCTTTGTCTTTGATACCCACTTCCATAGCAAAAATTCCTTGTCTGTCGGATACCGTTTCGCCAATTTTTTCTCCTGTTCGGGTATTCATGATAAAAATTTGTACATCCTTAATCTCATTTTCGTCTACCTTGCTAATTTTGCCTTTTATTGTTTTCATTTTTAAATAACTAAAAGACATGAGCGAGATGGAGCTTCTCTCTTCGAGCAGGCTCGAAACTTTCAGATAATAGGTTTCGCCATTTTGAACATCAAAAGCAGGGCTAAATGATTTTTGGTTTCCTAAAACCGAAAGGCCTGTGCGACCAAATACTTCGGCATCCAATCCAAAAAAATTCGAACGCACCGATTTTATTTCTCCTGAAAGTATTTTCTGACAAAAGTCGCTGCTGCCATCAAATTTGTAAAGTTCAAAATCATAGTTGGTTAAGGAATCGGCTGGCAGAATATCAAATATAATTTTGGCATTTTGCGTGATGGAAAATCGGAACCAAACGGCATATTCCTTTCTACCGAATATTTCAACGCCTGTTGATGCCGGTTTTCCCAGAGGCCCGATTATTTCGGAGGTGGAAATATTATATGGATTTTTACAGGTATTGAAGGAAGAAATTTCTGTTACTTTCTGTGCGTAAATGCTTGATGCAGATATCAATAACATTGACCATAGGAGTAGTAGTTTTTTCATATTGCTATTTTTTCTGATAAATTCTATTGTTTATTATTCGAACAAAGCTTTTAGTTCGTCGTTATTTAGCTGCAAATCTTTCTCCAAAGTTAATACATCTTGAGATAAATTTCGTTTTTTGTTTTGTAAAATTTGTATTTTTTGTTCAATTGTCTCTTTACTAATGAATCGATATACCAAAATATTGTTTTTTTGCCCAATTCTGTGCGCCCGATTTATGGCTTGGGATTCTACCGCCGGATTCCACCATGGGTCTACTATTAATACGTAATCTGCCGCTGTAAGGTTTAATCCTACTCCACCTGCTTTTATGCTCAATAAAAATACCAGTATTTCTTCGTTGTTTTGAAATTTATCGATATTTTGTTGTCTTTCTTCTTTTTTCATGGCACCTGTTAACAGGGCGTAACTTTGGTTTGTTTTTTTTAAATAATGCTCAAAGATACTAAGAATTTTGATGTAGGAGGAAAAAACCAAAACTTTGTTGTTTTCTAGTATTATTTCATCCAATATCCTGAAAATTTCGTTAAATTTTTCCGATTCTACTTCTTTTTCGGGAAATACCAAAGCTGCATGGTTTGCCAATTGCCTTAATTTACTTATACTCTGAAAAATCTGAATTTTTGATTTGCGCCAAAAATCGCTTTCTTGTTCACCTTCCATGATAAAATTCCGGATTTTGGATTTTTCGCGGTTGTATATTTCTAAGTGCTCTTCCGATAGCTCTATATATCTAAGCTGTTCGGTTAATTCCGGCAAATCGCCGGCAACTTCGCGTTTTGTTCGCCGGAGAATAAACGGATTTACCAATTTTTTAAATTTATTTATGGCTGCTTCGTCTCGCTTTTTTTCAATGGGTTGTAAAAATTTTTCTTTAAAATAATTCAGTGTTCCCAATAATCCGGGGTTTATAAAATTCATTTGCGCCCATAAATCAGAGAGCGAATTCTCTATGGGTGTGCCTGTTAGTACTATTTTATGTTGGGCATTTAAGGTTTCTATGGCTTGATATATTTTTGAGCCCGGGTTTTTAATATTTTGGCTTTCGTCTAGTATTATCAGGTTAAACTTATATTTCTCCAGTTTTTCGTAGTCGTTACGAACTACCCCATAACTGCTTAAAATGATGTCGTATTTCGATATTCTACTCCATTTTTGTTCGCGTTCGAAACCGGAATACAACAGTACTTTTTTTCCCGGTAAAAATCGATTTATCTCATTTTGCCAGTTGTATAGCAGCGATGTTGGCATTATTATCAGGCTCTGAAAGTTCAATGCATCTTGTTTTTCTTCAAATATTGATAATTGTTCTGCACCTGTATTTGGTGCTGATGCATTTTTGCTTTTTATACTCAGATATTCAATAAGTGCTAATGTTTGTAAGGTTTTTCCCAAACCCATATCGTCGGCAAGGCAGGCTCCCAAATTTTCTTCCATCAACATGGCCAGCCACGAAAATCCTTCTTGTTGGTATTGTCGCAGTGTGGCTTGCAGTGGCGCTGGTTTTTCGATAGTTTGTGGTTTTTTATTGTAAATTCTTTGTAGCGATTGAAAATAGTTTTGATCTATTTCTTCAATATGGTTAATTAGCAGACTGTGGTGCTTTTCTATACGCAAATGACCCATAATTTCTTTGCTTACTTCAAGTAGTACTCCGTATTTCTCGAACCAGGCTTTGGGTAGAATTACTATTCGGCCATCGGGCAATTGGTATTCGCGAATTCCTTGAAGGAGATTTTTTTTGAATTTGATAAATGGTATTTCAATTCCATCAATCAATACATTGGCATAGATATCGAACCAGTCGTTTTCTTTTTTCGTTTCGAAATGGAGTTTTATCTCAGAAGTATAATATCTCTTGTGAAATACCGACTTTACAAGCCTTATTTTACGGCTTAAAATATTCTTTTCGTTGTTGCTAAGCCAGTTAAGTAATTCGTAGTTTAGTTCTTCGGGATTCTGGCCGTTTTGTAGCTTCGAAAGGGCAAAGTTATTGTCGCTTATTTCTTGTAAGCCTAATTCTTTTAGGTGATTAATCAATAAGTTTTCTTCGTTGGAGTTGCGTTCTAGCACAAAAAATCGATAGTTGTTTTCTGTCTTTTCCATCCAAACCAACTTTTCGGCCTTGTCTTTTGCATAGAAACTTTTTTCGCCATAATGCAAGGTGGGTATCAATCCGTATTGTCCACTAATAATGGTGTTTAACTGCAATTTAAGTTCGGGGCTTTGTTCTAATTTTAGTATTTCAAAGCCATTGGCCCTTACCTGGTAATGCTTTAAACTTTGTAGTACAAATTTTTCGTAATAGGCTGCTTCTGCACTTTGGCTAATGCTAATATATTCTTTGCTAAAAAAGGGCAATAACTTTTTACTGTCAATATCGCTAAAAAAAAATAAAGTATTGTTTAGAATTACATAAGCAGGCTGATTAACCAATACTAAAAATGATGCATGGAGTAAACTTTTTTCTTTATGGTTTTGTATAATGCTCAGAAAATATTTGGTGTGATTGTTGTCTTTGATAAAATTAAATACGGCTTGGCTTGATTCTGCATGGGTTACTATTTTATCATCTTTGTGAATATTGGTGGCCGATTTGTAGTATAAGGGTATTTGATGGCTAATGATTATATCCAGAATTTTTTTTATTCTGGACTCCAGATAGGGTTGTATTCTCTCTTCGAAAAATGCCTTTTCTATTCCGGTAAAGAAATCCTGGATGCTTATTTTTTTTTTCTTACTGAAAACCCTCAGAATTTCACTATCGCTAAATTGACTGATGAGCCTAACTATTTCTCTTTGATGTAGATTTAGGTTTTTTTCGTTTTCACCTTTTACTGATTCAATTTCCGTAAAAAATTCTTTTGGTTCTTTCTTATCAATAAAATAGGCGTTTAGTATATGCCCCAGATAATTATGCTCTCTAACTGCGACAATAAAAAGTTTTTCGCTGATCATTTGGAAAATTTCATTTCTAAAAAGCTTCAAATATAGCTCGAAACAAACATTTGATAAAATTTTTTATTGGATTTCAGCTAAAAATATCCGGTGTTGCGCTGTATATTCAGGAAGTACTGGATTGGCTTTTTTTTGTTGCTTACAATGTTTTTAGGTCAATGTTTACTGGTATTTTTATGGCTGTTACTATATTACGGCCCATGTTTAGGTAATTTAATTCTTTTAAAGTGGATAAATGGTCGGTATAAGCCTCATCGAGCAGGTTGTTTATTTGTATACTGAGCTGTAATTTACTATTTTTAAGGTGTATACTAAATTCACTTCCGGTATTTAGCAAAAAATAGGCTGCTGTGGGTGTTTCGTAGCTAGCAGGGCTATTTTGTGCAAAGGCATATACGCTGCTAATGCTAAATTTTAGGTTGTGTAATTTACCTAATTGTTTATATTTTAGGGTTATACCTGGCTTAAATTTGCTGTGGGGTATAAATGGCAGATTTTTTCCGTCGGCTTGTTTAGCATACAAATAATCGTAGTTTAATGCAAAATGCACAAAGTTTGCGGGGGCAAATTCCACCATCAATTCGGTGCCTTTGATATTGGCATTCTGTTGCATGTATTTGTAAACCACATTGCCGTTAATACTATCGCTGCTTGGGCTGATAAAAATGTAATTTCGCAATTCGTTGTTAAATAAGGCTATATCCACACTCATTTTATTTCGATGATAATGGATGCTTAAATCGGTTTCGTAGCTTTTTTGTGAAATTAAATCGGCGTTGCCTTGCTCGTACCTTGTGCCGTGAATTCCGTTTTGTGTGAGTTCTGCCTCGTTTGGATTCCGGTATGCCGATGCAAAATTTCCTCTCAGCAGGAGATACTTTGCAAGATGATAAGTGCCACCAATGGAATAACTTAAGTTTTGGTAAGTTTTGTGTAATTCCGGAATAGCTTTATCGAGATGAGTTTGTTCGGGAACATCAATTCTTTTGTAATCGTAGCGCAATCCGGTTTGCAGATTCAGATTTTGCTCATCGCCGTATTGCAATAAGCTAAAGCCCGATATTTCTATAGAAGAATAGTTTGGAACTACCATTTGCGGAACTTCTTTGTTTTTGTTGGTTTTTATAAATCCTTGTGCGCCTGTGCTCAGTTCAAATTTTTTGCTGATGGTATAGATGCTTTTCAGTTCGGAGGTAAAGGTGGAGAGTTTCATATCGGCAAGGGTAAATACCGGTGTAAGGTCGGAGCCTTTGAGTTTTCTATGGTTGCTCATGTAGGCTATATTGAAAACTACTTTGCTGTTTTGCATAAAAAACGTATTGTTAGAGGCAATTAGCATATTGTTTAAATCCTGATACCATATTTCGTTTTTTCGTATATTTTCCGGATTTAAGGCAATCGATTGAGCCAATGTAAGTCCTAGCTTCATATTGGTTTGGTCGAAATAGAATCTAAAATTTCCGAAGGTTTTGTTCCAGGCTATCTGGGCTTTGATATTGTTGCTATTAAGTCGGGAATTTGGTACCACAATTGCATTTCCTGTGGTATAATCCAGATGCGATTTTGCACCAATTCTGATACCGGCACTAAAATCTTCAATCGTTCCCCTGATTCCTGCCGATGTATTATACGCTTGGGTATTGCTATGATATTGCATATTATAGTCCGAAAGAATTTGGTTGCGGGCTGCCGCTTTCTCCGGCAACACGTTAATTACCCCGCCAACAGCATCGGAGCCGTAAAGTAGTGATGCTGGGCCTTTTATTACTTCTATTCGTTCAATTCCGTATTCTTCAATCACAAATGGATGATTGGCCGAAAATTGATAGTTTTCCATTCTTATTCCGTTGTTCAGCATCAGGATATTGGTCATGGAAAGGCCTCTGATAACAGGCTTTGTAATGCCGTTTCCTTTTGAAATCATATCCACACCCGGAATATTCGAAAGCTTTTCCATGAGCGAAATGGCGCCATCATCGAGAATTTCTTCTTTGTTGATAGCCATTATCTGAATGGCATTTTCGTGTTGCGATGAGTATTTTCCGGCTGTTATTACCACTTCTGGCGATTTTACCTCGCTTGGGGTCATTTGTAAACTAAGATTTTGCGTTGCGTTGCTAATTTGCAGCACAATAGATTCGTAGCCTATAAAGGTAAATTGCACGGTAAAATACCCTTGTGGAATTTTTTTAAGCTCAAAATTTCCTTCGGTGTTTGAGTAGGTTCCGGTGTTTAATTCTGGCAAATATATACTAACTCCTGCCATGGGCTTATTATCGGAGATGTCGCTTATTTTTCCGATAATTTTGCTTTGTGCCATGATGTTTGTATAAAAACTGATTATGGCAAGTAAGACCAATACTCTTTTCATACTTGTTTGCTATTTTTATTTAGATTAAATTTGTTTGGCAGGGGCAAAAATAAAGCATTATCAGTAGTTCTACCAATAATGCTTATCTATTTTACAATATTTAACTATTTACTTTTTCATCTCAGCAAAATAGCCGTAAAATTTGCTGATGGCAATAATTCCGTTGAAAAAATTGTTTAGCGGGTAGTTTTCGTTGGGCGAGTGTATGGCATCCGACTCTAAACCAAATCCCATTAAAATTGATTTTGTTCCCAAAATTTGTTCAAAAGTGCTTATAATCGGAATACTTCCGCCACTGCGCACCGGAATGGGGTCTAGGCCGAAAACATCTTTCATTGCGGCCTCGGCTGCTTTATAGGCCGGAATATCAATGGGCGAAACATAACCGTAACCACCATGAAGCGCAGTAACTTTTACATCAACACTCTTAGGTGCAATGGAGTAAATGTATTTTTCGAATAATTCGCTTATTTTGATATGGTCCTGGTTGGGCACCAGGCGCATGGATACTTTGGCAAAAGCTTTAGACGGAATAATGGTTTTTGCACCCTCACCGGTATAGCCGCTCCACATTCCGTTAATATCAAGCGATGGGCGTATTCCTGTTCTTTCAATGGTGCTGTAGTTTTTTTCGCCTTGCAGTTGTTTAACGCCAATGGCTTTTTTGTATTCTTCATCGTTGTATGGCGCTTTGTTCATACTTGCTCTTTCTGCATCGCTTACTTGTATAACTTCGTCGTAAAATCCGGGAATTAGCACCTGATTATCGTCGTTGGTAAGTTTGGCTAGCATTTTGGCCAGTTCATTGGCCGGATTGGCAACCGCATTGCCATAAAGTCCGGAATGTAAGTCGCGGTTTGGGCCTGTAACTTCAATTTGCATATAGCTCAAACCTCGCAATCCGGTGGTGATAGAAGGAATATTTTCGGCAATCATGCCTGTATCCGAAACCAGAATAATATCCGATTGAAGCATCTGCTTATTTTGAGCGCAGAAATGGCCTAGATTGGGCGAACCTATTTCTTCTTCGCCTTCAATCATAAACTTTACATTACAATGGAGCTGATTTGTTTTTACAAGATATTCAAATGCTTTGGCGTGCATGAAGCTTTGGCCCTTGTCGTCGTCGGCACCCCTCGCAAAAATTTTGCCGTCTCTGATTTCTGGTTCAAAAGGTGCAGAATGCCAAAGTTCTATGGGATCTACCGGCATTACATCCATGTGCCCGTAAACCAATACGGTTGGATAATCCGGATGAATAAATTTTTCGGCGTAGGTAACAGGATTTCCGCCGGTTTCGAAAATCTCGGCTTTGTCGGCTCCGGCTTCGAGCAATATTTTTTTCCAGTATTCGGCGGCTTTGTACATTTCTGGCTTGTTTTCGCTCGCTGAACTAATAGATGGAATGCGAATAAGACCAAATAATTCTTCCAAAAATCTGGATTCGTTTTTTTTGATGTATTCTTGAATATTCATGGTATATAGTTAATTGTTTTCGTTTTCCTCTTTTTCTTCGTTTTCGATATATAATTCTACTACTTTTTCCAAATCCCTATACCATTCTTCCCCGAATTTTCGAACTAGCGGCTCTTTTAGAAACTGATAAACAGGAACCTGAAGCTGTTCGCCCAAAACGCAGGCTGCCCGGCAAATGGGCTGTTCGTCGTAGTTCAGCGCTTCAAATTCGGTGTAATTTTTTATTCTTATTGGATATAAATGGCACGAAATGGGTTTTTTAAAAGCAATTTCACCATTTAAAAATGCTTTTTCTATGGCGCAATAGGTTATTCCGTCTTTCCGATAGTAATACACACATTCGTCGTTTCCAAGTGTTGGTGTTACCAAATCTTCATCGTCGTCTACAACATATTTTCCTAGTTTCTCAATAACTTCAATACCATCTTTGCTTAGGTATTTTTTTACGATTGGATAGATTTTTTCCAACGTTTTAGCCTCATCGGGCTCTAAGGGAGCACCCGAATCGCCTTCTACGCAGCATGCCCCTTTACAGGCATTCAAATCACAAACAAATTTTTGTTCAATTATTTCGGAACTTATTAATGTTTTTCCTATTTCTATGATCATTATTTTTAGGGTTTTAGAACATGTTTTACCTTAAATTCTTTTATTTGTAGGTATTTTTGTTTTCCGTTTAGCCAATAGGAAAGCAAGGCTTTTCCATTGTATTTTATCGGAAATTCCGATTTTGTATGGTTTTGTATGGTTTTGGGTTCATTGGGATTTTCTTCTGATAATTTGGCTGCAATTACCAGAATTGTTTCTTTTTTTTCAAACGAATGGCTTGTTTTATTTTGCTCATTTTTGATTTCGATTGGTATTTTCAGACCATCTACATACAAATAATCGAAGTAAAGATGATTACTGCCGGTTTTTGTCTGCATTTTTATTTGATATATGATTCCGTGTTTTGCCGAAGCTATTCCGCCACTTTCTCTTACTGCTTCAAAGCTGATGGTTTTAAAGTCGGGATACAATCCCAGAAAAGTGAGTATGACAGATAAAATTGAATATTTGATTTCCATTTTTCTTTTTTATCATGCAAATATAATGATACTTTATAAATTGATGGAATTTGATATTCGTTTTTTAAAGAGGGGAGCTTATTTTTGGTTTTTGCGGGGGCTGTTCTAAAAAATATAACGCACATAACAATATGTATGTGCGTTTGGGCTTAGGGTTGTTTAGGAAAAATTAAAAACTTCCGCCTTGAATCACTTTGGGTGATTTAATGGTTGGATGGTTTTTGGGAAATACAATATGTACGGGAGCCGGCTGACCACCATTTTTTTTGGCTATGTATACTTTGTACCAATCGCCTGCTAAGGCCGATTCTCCATATCCGGATTGGCCTGTTTGGGTTTTGGCTACGCGTGATATTTCGGCAGGTACTTTGTAAAAACCGATATTATCAAAGTCTTTTTTTAAGGAATATGGTTTTACACTACTTCTTAGGGCTGTTCCTTCCGGATTTACCAATCCGCCTCCGGCGATGGCTAAAAACCGGTCGGCTGCCTCATCTATATCGGCCGATGTGCTTAGTATATTTAAATACTCGTTGAGTACTTGTTTTACTTCTTCCGGAAGTTGTGATACCGGAATGTCTTTTTGCTGTGCATGGAGTTGTGTAATTCCGAAAATTAAAACCATCAGTAAAATTTGAATTTTTCTCATTTTCATAAATTTTTAGTAAATTATTGACATGGACAAATTTACATCATTATAGGTTTAATTGTCAAATGGAAAATGTAAGAATTCATGTATTTTTACAAAACTAATGATTAACTTAGTAACATATAAGTATTTTTGTAAATGAGGCATTTATTTCTGATTCTATTATTTTTTACATTGCTTGGACATTTGGCAGCGCAGCAGTCTTTTCGCGACAGCGAAATTTTGATGCAAAAAGGCGATTCTCTGTATCAATTGCAAAATTATTCTGCTGCGCTTTCTTTGTATGCGGCCGCTTTTCAGCTTTTTGAATCCACCGATTCGGTATCTCTTAAAGCTTTGTTGCAATCTAAAATGGCTTTGATGAACGATTATCTCGGAAATTATAATAAGGCTTTGAAACTTTATTTAGAAGCTTTGCTTTATTTCGAAAAAATGAATGACATTGCGGAGATGGCCAAAGTTTATAATAATATTGGTGCTTTGCACTTTTTTCAGCAAAATTTTGGCGAAGCATTAATCTATTACGAGCAATCCCTGAAACTGGAATTGAAGCAAGACAATCAGCTTGGAATGGCTCAATCTTACGAGAATATTGGTATTATCTATAAAAAATCCGGTCAATTTTCCAAAGCCGAAGACTATTATCTCGATGCCTATCAGATTTATAAATCTTTAAACAAAGCAAAAAGTATTTCCAATGTACTGGTAAACCTTGGCTCTCTTAAGATATCGCAAAATGAAGCAATAAAAGGCATTCGTTTTCTAAACGAAGCATTGTTGGTTCAGGAGTCGAATTCGGATTTTACCGGAATGGCTTTTACTTACAACAATTTAGCGGATGCGTTTAGAATAATGAAACGTTTTCCGGAAGCAACGAAAGCGTATGAAAAGGCTGCGGATGTTTCTTTAAAAATTGGATTAAACGAACAAATTCGCTATGCTTACTTAAATTTGGCCGAATTACATGCTGAGCTGAACAATTTTCAACTGGCCTATTTTTATTTTCGTAAATTTTCTGTGGCAAAAGATTCTGTATTTAACCAGGAAAAAAGCAAGCAGTTTGCCGAATTGCAAACCAAATATGAAACAGAAAAAAAAGAACTGCTTATTAAGCAACAATCAGATAGACATTTACAGGATATACAGAAAATCCGGATTTCCATTTTTTTGTTACTATTTTTTTTGGGTTTGATTATTTTGCTTACCATATTATATGTGAAAAACCGCAATGCATACCGATTTTTAGCGCATTTGAATAAAGAACTTGCCTTACAGGAAGCTGATAGATATATTATTCAAAATGAGAATACGCAATCCGACAAGTATAGTGCTTCCACCCTTTCGGAGGAGCAAAAATCAAAACTAAAACTAAAACTTTTACACTTGCTCGATGCCGAAAAAGTGTACCTGAATCCCAATTTGAGTCTGGATGATTTGGCTAAAATGCTAAAAACAAATAAAAAATACGTATCTCAGCTCATCAACGAAGATTTTAAATCAAATTTTAATCATCTGATTAATCAATATCGTATCAAGGATGCCCGGGTTTTGCTTTTATCCGAAGATAATAAGAAGCTAAATCTGGAAGGAATAGCCGAAAAATGCGGATTTAATAACCGTGTTTCTTTTACTACTGCCTTTAAGCGAATTACCGGATTGAGTCCTTCGTATTACATTAAAAATAAGCGCTAAAATTAGTATTTGGCGCTACCTTTGCCCGAAGGACGCAGAAAATATCCGAAGACACCGCCAAAAACGCCGCCTATAATATGGGCAAATTGCGATACATTATCGCTTTTAAAACTATTGATTATTTCCTGTCCCAGAAATAAGGCTATCACCAGCACAAAAGTTAGTGGTATACCCGATTCTTTGGTATTGGTAAACGATATGAGAATGATAAACATAAAAACAATTCCGCTCGCACCCAATAATGCCGTATTGAGGAATAAAACATTTAAAATACCTGTAAAGCCTGCCGTTACCAAAATCATTAACAATAGCTTTTGCGAACCATATTTTTCTTCTAAAATCGGTCCCAAAAGCAAAATGTAGGTCATGTTGCCTACCAAATGCGCCATGCTCGAATAATCGTGCCCGATAATATGGGTGAATAAACGAACGTATTCCAATGGATTACTCCAGTTGATGCTCGGTGGAACACTGAACATGGTTACAAACGAGCCTGCGGTAAAAACATTCAAAAAATATACAATGGTGCAAAATAGTGCATAAGATAACACCAGGGGTGAATTGTAGTGTAGTTTCATAAACGGTATACTTTTAGTTTTAGTTGATATTTTGACAATATTTTTCGAAATTTTCTTTGGCTTCGGATACTCCTAATTGCATGGCTTTGCTTATTTCGGCGCATCCTTCGGCTTTTAATCCTGATCTGTTTTTGGCTATTCCTCGGTATAAATATGCTTTGTGATATGCCGGATTAAGTTGCAGTATTTGGCTAAAATCTGATATGGCTTCCATATTTTTTTGCAGGTTGATTCTGGCAATTCCACGATTAAAATAGGCATCGGCATAAGTGGGCATGAGTTGCACTAAGGTGTTGCAATCGCTTTCCGCTTCGGAAAATTTTTTTACCGTCAGATATGTTACCGCGCGATTGAACAAGGCCTTGGTATGTTGCGGATTTTGCTGTACACACAGCGTAAAGTCGGCGATGGAGCCTTCGTAATTACCGGTGTAAAATTTTGTATTCCCTCGGTTATAAATAGCATCCGTATAAAACGGACTTATGGCAATTGCCTTGTCGTAACTTTCAATAGCCTTTTCGTAGTTCTGTATATCGTAATAAGCTACTGCTAAATTATACCAGGCTGAGGGGGTATGCGGGTATAAACCAAGTACCCTGTCCCAAAGACTAAAACTATCTTTCCAAACCTTTATTTGTTGTGTGGTTAAATAGGCCGTATAAAGCATATATATCATAGCTATGGACGCAACTGCCACCCCAAATTTTGGCCGTTTGTTCCAAAGGTATACTATGCCGTAGCTAAATAAAAAAATCATTCCCAGTGAGGCTACATAAGTATATCTGTCGGACATAATAACTCCGCCTACCGGTATAAATTGGAGTACAAAAGCCAGATTAGCTAGTAGAAAAAGGAAGGAAAAAACAATAAAACGGTTTCTTTTCCGGAAGTATATAATGCTGAAAAGAATAAGGAACGCCGGAATGAGATAAAGCAAAAAATGCGGTGGAACTATCGATATACCCAAATCTTTGGGGTAGGGATAAATGGGCGATAGATTATAGGGATATAATAATTTGCCTATGTAATTTACCAAGGCATAAGCAGCGTAAATGCTGCGTTCGCCGGCATCGTATAAATTCTCCTGATGCATGTAGCCTTTGCTTTTTTGCGCCCAAATGGCTACCAGGCCAAAAATAAAGGATAATACAAAAAATGGAATTTTCTCCAGAATTACTTTTTTCGAAAATAGTTTTCTGTTATACAAATAATCTATAGCTACAATACTTAAGGAAAGGGCCACGGCCATTCCTTTACTTAAGATGGATAAAACAAAAAGCGCGAGCGAAAAAAACAGAAACATCATTTTTTCCTTGCGCAAATAATAGAGATAGGATACAATGGATGCAAAATAAAACATGGCATATAAAACATCTTTTCTTTCCGAAACCCAGGCCACCGACTCAACGTGTTGGGTGGCTACGCCAAAAAACAGGGCTCCCAAAAAGGCGAATATCTCTTTCCTTTCCCTAAAAAAATGGCTGCCCAATAGCCATAAAATCCAGAAAATGAGTAATGTGTTGGCCAAATGTAAGGCAATATTGCTTATGTGGTAGGGTTTTGGGCTTAATTCTCCAATTTGATAATCGATGGCCAGACTTAGCATAGTTAGCGGATGGTAATTGCCATCGTGTGGTTCAAATAGCAATACTTTCTGGCTTTTTGTACTTAAAGAGCTTATTTTGGGATTTTCGGTTACATATTTATCATCATCCAGGTTTACCCACAGATTTTTTGTGGCGGGGTAGAAACTTACAAGTGTTATTATCAACACCATGAATAGGCCAATCCAGGTTGCGGGGCTTGTTGATAAGCCAAGCGGTTTAGTTTGTGTATTGGGCTTGATTTCTTTGTTTATAGATACTTGTTTGTTTTTTGGTGCTATATTTTTTTTCTTCATTTCCTGCAAATTTCTAAAATTAAAGCCCTAAATTAAGTTTTTGTTTTTATTTTAAAAATTGATTGCTATTGTTTTGGAATTTTTTGCCACTTGAAAAAATGGCAAATGCTGCGATGCTATTTATAAAAACCGAATTCAGCAATAAATAATTTGTTTGGGATATTTTCCGCAAAATAGAGTTTAATTGATGCATTGTTTCACTTTTGAAATAACTCCGCCTATACTGATTAATATTTCGCGTCAAAAATGTAATCGATTTTCTTTTTTTATAAATTTGCACGCAAAAAGCAAAAATTTATTTTATATAAGCATGAATTATGCAAAACTTAAGTGCTAAAAAATATATTGAAAAATATGCCCAACCGGAATCCATTACCAAAGGAAGGCAAATCTATAACATGAATGGCGTTTTAGACGCGAATTATAATTTTTCTACCGGGGTTTGGACCATTGAAGTACAGGGTACTTATACCTACAAAGTAAAAATATGGGAAGGACTTAATTTGATTGCCCAAACCAGTTGCTCTTGTCCGTACGATTGGGGTGGAATTTGCAAACACACCGTTGCCGCACTTTTGCATGTGGATGCACATCATAATGGTATGGCACCAAAAACAGCCTTAAATCGAAGGCATCTGCTCGAAAACGAATCCGGAACTTTTTATAAGTTAGACGATTATCAAAAAGTGGAGCGAAAAATTCTGGATACTAATTTGCGTTATTATTATGTAAACCCGATTAAGTACAATTGGATAATAATTAAAACAGAGAATAAACTAACTTTTAATTGCATTGAGAACAACAGAATTTCCATCAAAATTATTAAAAATGAAAATGACGTATTTATTCAGGGCTTAGATTATTTGCAGGCGGAAGGAGCGAATTTATCGCAATCTGAATACTATCTGCTCAAAAATGTTGTTGAAACCAATCAATCTGATATTTTTTATAGGTTTTTCAACAATTTTTATGATGAGTTCGAAAAAAAAACGCTACTGAATTACAAGCTAAAGGGCAAAGTTTTCAACGATTACTTTCAATTTTTGTTCACACCTGCGGGTCAGATTTCTATCGCGGTAAAAGAAAAGCATTTCGGGCTTTTGCCTGCCGATATTGATAAAAGTAGTTTTGTACAATCGTTAGTGGCCGGATTAAGTGCTAGCGAAAAAAAAATTAACCTTCCGGAAGCAAAGGAAGAGCGCATTCTTGGGTTTATTATTGATTATCAATACGAAATAAGCGTAATACCCATGATTGGAAATCCTGACAAAAAGAGGCTGAACTTAAATAAAATTGAAGTGTACGAAACCGCTCTGCACGAGAAATATAAAATTGAGATTAGCCCAAATCAGAACAAAATTATTCAATCGGGCAATACGGTTTTTAAGAACTTTCTTCAACAATACAAAAAATTTATTCCACTATTTGAAGCTTTGGCCAAAGAAAAATTCGTTTATTATAATACGGCAATGTCGAATCAATACCGTTTAAGAGATTTGCAAACGGTGAACATAATAAATCAGGAGCCTATTCTTAGGTTTATTATTACGGAAGACGATCAGTTTATCTTTGCTTCAATCGTATGTGAGGTAATGGATAAAAGAATAAATTTGAATACTGTAGATTATGAATTATTAAACACCGGAATTTTAAAAACGGAGAATTCAATCTCTTTTTTTTCTAATATAAAAGCTTTTCAGATTTTACTGGATAGCCCGCCAAGTTTCAAAATTGTGAAAGAGCGGAAATCCGAATTTTTACAAAAATTTATCAAGCCAATTTCATCTTTTGTGGAGATTGATTTTTCAAAAAGTACCTACGATTGGGAAACGCATAATATTGATTTTTCCAAAAAGCAAATTTACCTATCGGAAAATAATGAGCATTTAATTATTAAACCGGCTGTGGTTTACAAAGATAAACCGGTTTATTTGTCGGGAGCCATCAATATTATTGAGGAATCAGACAATAAAGTGTTGCAGCTTAACCGAAATATTGAATTAGAAAAAGAATTTTTAATCCAAATTGCCGATTTACATCCCGATTTTTCTAATCAAATAGCCGATGAAGAGTTTTATATTCATTATGATGAATTTTTGAAAAACAATTGGTTTTTCAGGTTTTTTGAACACATGCAAAAAAATCATGTAGAAGTTTATGGATTAAAAGAGCTTAGGAAATTTAAGTATTCACCCTTTCAGGCCAAAGTGAATACACAAATAAACTCCGGACAGGATTGGTTCGATATTCGTGTAAATATCAGTTTTGGAAACGAAAACATTCGTTTACAAGATATTCGGCAGGCTATCGTAAACAATCGAAACTACATTATTTTAAAGGATGGCACTATAGGTATTTTGCCCGAAATATGGATTCAGAAACTCGAAAAATACCTGAGACACGGAAAAATCGACAAAGACGAGCTTAAAATTTCTAAACTTAAATTTAGTATCATCAACGAATTGTTTGAGAACATTGATAATGAACAAATATTAGCTGAATTAGCGCAAAAAAGAGCAGAGCTTGCTCAGTTTGAAAAAATTGAAAATATTAAGCTTCCAATAGAAATTAAAGCTCAGTTAAGACACTATCAGAAGGAAGGATACAACTGGCTGCATTTTTTAGATAAATTTAGATGGGGTGGCATTCTGGCCGATGATATGGGACTTGGTAAGACATTGCAAATATTGACATTTTTACGTTCGATTGTAAAAATCAATAAAAAAACCAATTTAATTATCGTTCCTACAACTTTGTTGTTTAACTGGCAAAAAGAAATAGAAAAATTTACTCCCGACCTAAAGGCATTTTATCATTATGGAGCCGGCAGGATGCAAAATACTGACATGTTCGATCAGTACGATATCGTATTTACCACCTACGGAACTCTGCTTCGGGATATCGAATTTATGAAAAATTACCCTTTCAACTACCAAATTTTAGACGAATCGCAGGCCATAAAAAATCCGCTTTCCATGCGCTATAAAGTGGCCGCACTTATTCTGGCCGAAAATCGTATCGCCCTTACCGGAACGCCCATAGAAAACAGTACTTTCGACCTTTATGCCCAACTGAATTTTGTAAACCCGGGCATATTTGGCTCGGTGAAAGATTTTAAAACCAATTACAGCAATGCCATAGATATCAATAGAAACGAAGAAATAGCCCGCGAATTGCAAAAAGTGATTAATCCCTTTGTACTTAGGCGTACCAAGGAGCAGGTGGCTAAAGAGTTGCCACCTAAAGTGGAAAACGTAATTTATTGCGAAATGGGCAGCGAACAACGTCGTGTTTATGATGCTTACAAAAACGAATACCGCGAAAAATTGCTTCGGAATATTGAAAAAGAGGGCATAAACAAATCTAAGCTGATGATTCTCGAAGCGCTTACTCGCTTGCGCCAGATTTGCGATTCGCCTGCTTTGCTTAAAGATGAGCTAATTGCCACTGCCGAATCTATCAAAATTAAGGAAATTATCAATCATATTACTGAAAAAACGGCTAAGCATAAAATTCTGATTTTTTCGCAATTTGTTAGCATGCTTGCGCTTATTGAAAATGAACTTGATAATCTAAACATTGCTTATGAATATCTGGATGGTAAAAATACCGTTCAAGAACGAGAAAAGTCTGTCAATAATTTTCAGAATAATATAGATTTGCGGGTATTCCTTATTAGCTTAAAAGCCGGCGGAACGGGGCTTAATCTTACATCGGCCGATTATGTTTACATTGTTGACCCATGGTGGAATCCTGCGGTAGAAAACCAAGCCATTGACCGGACTTACCGCATTGGTCAGGACAAGCATGTTTTTGCCTATCGCATGGTGTGCAAAGACACTATTGAAGAAAAAATTCTAAAACTACAGGAGAAAAAGAAACACATTGCCGACGAAATCATACAAACCGATGAAAATATTCTTAAAACTATCAACTTGAACGATTTAAAAGATTTTCTGGAATAAATTTTTCAACCAGCCCGCAAAAAAGCATCGGAACTGTGCTTTTGAAAAACCTATTTCAAACCGTCGAAGGTATCGAGCAAATATAGGCTGTTTATCATACAATTGTGCCAAAATTCGGTAAATCCTTTGGCCCAGAAAGTAGGAATGCGTCCACTCTCTTCTTGCACATTTACCAGGCTATTGGCCAAAAATCCGGCTTTTTCTTTATACATTACATCGCCCGTGGCCTGAAAAGCAGCCAAAAATGTTTCAATCATTTGCACCGCACTGGCATCAATGGGAACATAGCAAAAATATTGCTCCAAAACGCAGGGAGTATGCCAATTTTCGGTAGAATTTCCCCAATTATCGTAAATTTCGGTTTTATCCCAAACCACAAATTGGTCTTTGCAAAAGCGCATTAGCTAGGTTCTCGAAGAAACTTAGTTTTAGCTCAAGTTCAAAAATAATCTATATATTTGAAGCAAATTCAAAGATATAAATTATGGACAATCAAATTCCCGAAATTTCTAGTAAGAATACGAAGAGCGAAATACTGGAAGCTTACGAGCAACTGTTAAAACAATTACAGGAATCCAAAACCGACGTACCAAAACAAATACAGGAAGAAAAGCAAAAAGAGGCTGCGGTAAAAAAAGTTGAGAATGTATCTCAAAGTGCTATATCTGAAGAGATTTCTGGCCTTAGAAATATGATGCAAAAATCGCTCGAAAAGTTGCATAACGATCTATTGCAGGAGTATACCAAGTTGGAAGAAATTAAAAAAGCCCAAGCAATTGAAAAACAAAATCTAGAAGATTTATATTCTTTAACGGCCACCACCGATTCTTTGGCTGCCATGCTTTTAGCGCATAAAGAGAAAAAAGAACTTTTTGAAAAAGAAATGCAGAAGCAAAAAGAAGATTTTGAAACTGAAATGAAACTTCAACGAGAAAAATGGCAACTGGAAAAGCAAAAACACGAGCAGGAATGGAAAGAAATGCTTGAATTAAAGAAAAAATCACAGCAAAGAGAAGAAGACGAATATCAGTATAATTTAAAAATAAGCAGGAAGAAAGAAGTAGATGCTTACGAAACTCAAAAAGCCGCAATTGAAAAAGAGTTGAGCGAGAAAAAACAAAATTTTGAGCAGGAAATCAGTAAGCGTTTGCTTGAACTGACCAATGCAGAAGCAGAACTCAAAGAATTGCGCAAAAATAGCGAAGAATTTCCACAGAAAATGGAAAAAGCCTTGAAAGAACAAGAAAAACAATTAAGTCAACACCTTACTCAAAAATATGATTTCGAGAGTAAACTTTTGGCCAAACAAGTAGAAGGTGAACTGAAATTGAAAGAACAAAGCATTGAGCTATTGCGCGAAAAAATTACCGAAATGCAACAGCAAATTAAAGATTTGACCGAGAAAGCCAATAAAGCTGAAAACAGTGTAAAAGACATAGCCGTAAAAGCTATCGAAAGTAGCGCAAAATTCCAGGTTTTTAGTACAAAGGAAAAAGAACAGGAAAAATAGTCAACAAAAAAAGGGGAATTATGTTTTCCCCTTTTTCATCTCCTGTTCAGCTTTAATTTACTGCCTGTTTATTTCATTTTGACATACTATCTAAATTCCGAATAAAATATTTTTTTAGTTCATTGTATTAAAAGTATCGAGCAAATATAGGCTGTTTATCATACAATTGTGCCAAAATTCGGTAAATCCTTTGGCCCAGAAAGTAGGAATGCGTCCACTCTCTTCTTGCACATTTACCAGGCTATTGGCCAAAAATCCGGCTTTTTCTTTATACATTACATCGCCCGTGGCCTGAAAAGCAGCCAAAAATGTTTCAATCATTTGCACCGCACTGGCATCAATGGGAACATAGCAAAAATATTGCTCCAAAACGCAGGGAGTATGCCAATTTTCGGTAGAATTTCCCCAATTATCGTAAATTCCGGTTTTATCCCAAACCACAAATTGGTCTTCGCAAAAGCGCGTTAGCTCAATTCCCGACGATATTATCTGCTTTTCTCCGTTTGCCTGTTTAAACAAACGCTGTGCAAACCACGATGCTTCGTATTTGGTTAAATTCTGATACGGTTTTACGGCTTCCACATCTTCGAACTGACCTGTCCAATTGTAGGTTTTCATGGGATTTTGCCAAATCCATTCAACAGCCTTCTCTGCTGCCATGTCAAATTCCGAATATCCGTATTTCACAGATAGAATTTCAAGAAAATTACTTATTCTGATTGGAATACACAATTCCGGCGATACCGGTTTGCCGGTGGATTTATGCAGTCTGATGTGCCATGTGCCCGATGGCAGTTGGGTTTTAACATAGCTACGGGCAATATTTAATGCTGTTTGTTTATATTTTACATCTCCGGTAATTTCAAACAAATCAAGCATATAGGTTCCCACTGTGGCCGCTTCTGTCATAATCATCTCCGTACCGAATTTTCCGGCAGAAAGATTATTCCCTTCGTAAATTTGCGGAAAATAGGCCAATGGTGAAGTATCGGGCTCACTCGTTTCAATAAGGTAATCTGCCGCTTTTCGGGCAATCGTCAACGCCTGCTTATGTTTCGGAAAATACTTATGGTACAATAACATGGCATTTATCACACTGCCTACTTCGAGGGCAGGATAGCAATACAAAGTGTGCAAGCTATGATTGGGCATAGCATGTTCAATCCAATATTGAATATGTGGTTGATTGATAACGAAGTTTAATCCTTTAAGCAAAGCCTTGCGATAGCTTATGTGCGCATCTGAATAGGGCGGGCAAAATGCCGGGGATTTTACAAAACTATGTTTTCCGGCCAACACACTGCTAACACTATCGGCATCCATGGCTTCTACCTTTAGCATATACTCGCCCGGCGGTAAATCTGCCCAAACGGGTGTGAGCGGAGCAAAAGCGCTATCGGATGTGAAACTGTATATTTTTGCGGCTTGCAACGCATAGACCGTGTATTTGTAATAGGCAGGATTTCTTATCACCCACGATGTGTTTGAACTATTAAAAACGGGTGCATATTTAAACATCATCGACTTTTCGTTCCAAAACGGCTGCTTTCCGCAAATTCCCGGACGCAGAGGCACTTGTGCCTCTGCCTTGCTGCGCACACACAAAGCGGTGTAATCTGCCTTTTCTTGGGCATGAACTGGAACTAAGATACCGAAAAATAAAGCTATAACTTGTATTAGAAGTAGTGAATTTTTCATATTGGATGAACTAAACTACCGGTAAATATAGCAGAAATCTCCATAAAAACAAGCTTTATAAGTCCTTAAGCTTACAGTGAGATGATAGCATCCTGCCTGAATGTTTTATGCTCGTTATGTCGAACATAGCCCAATTGGTTGGTGCACACCCTGGTTTTGCCAATGCAAAATTCGGGCGTATTGGCGTGGCTGTGGCCGTAAATCCAATAATCGGGCTGTGTCGCTTCAATCATTCCGTGCAACTCCACAGCGAAGGCCTCGTTAAGCACGCTGCCCTTGTACTTTGTTGGATAATTCATCAAGCTAGGTACATGGTGCGTAAATACTAAATTTTTGAGTTGTTGTGAAGCATCTAGCTCGTGTCTTAAAAAAATTACCGCCTCCTGGTGCAAAGCATTGTAATGATCCGGCGTAAAGAGTGCGCCCTTATTTTTAATCACATGAAAATCGTTCATGCCCTGCCGGATTGCAAACGCATTGCGCGGGTCTATATTTGTCCACAAAGTAGAAAAAATGAGCCGGCAATCCATCCAGTTTATCGCCGTATTGTTGACCAGGTAGACATTGTCCATGATTTTTTCGTCCAGTTTACCTGATTTTCCATTTATATCGGAATGATAATACTCGTGATTGCCGGGCACCCAAAAACAAAGCTGAAAATGGTCGGAGATATACTTCCAGAAATCGTGCTGCTCGTCCATGAGCACAAAGGGCACAATATCGCCAGCCAGCACCAGCACATCGGCCATAGGCTTTAAGGGATTTTTCCGCAAAAACTGACGGTTTTCCGGAAACTCCAGATGCAAATCTGAAGCGAATTGAATTTTTAGCATGGGTGTGAATTATCAAAATTCAGTTTATTTTTGTAAATTTAGCATATATTATGTATAACATAAAATATGCTAAAGAACGAACTTATGAAAGAGCCGAAAAATAAAGTATACAAAATATTTATTTTTTACTCGAGCAAAGACAGGGAATTGAGAGCATTTTTTGAATCCGAATTAAGGAATTTGAAAATAGGATTTTGGAATTGAAGAAATAGGAACGCTGAGCACGCTGATAAACGCCGATTCTCGCAGATAAAACAAAAAAATCTGCGATCATCCGTTAAATCTGCGTCATCCGCGTTCCAATTAAAAATTCTCTTTGCATGAAAAGATTGAGGAATAGGAAAATAGGATTTTGGAATTGAAGAAATAGGAACGCTGAGCACGCTGATAAACGCTGATTTTCGCTGATAAAACAAAAAAAATCCGCGATCATCCGTTAAATCCGTGTCATCCGCGTTCCAATTAAAAATTTGCTTTGCAACAACTCAATAAAGAGTTTGAAAAGATGATCTTGGAATAAAGAAATAGGAACGCTGAGCACGCGGATAAACGCTGATTCTCGCGGATAAAGCAAAAAAAATCTGCGATTATCCGTTAAATCTGCGTCATCCGCGTTCCAATTAAAATTCTCTTTGCATGAAAAG
>DYOH01000138.1 GCA_020720625.1 Acetofilamentum sp.
CTTTTTTCCTTTAATTTTCAATAATTTATTTACTTTGCTTAACTAAACGACATTGGTATGTATATAGAGAGAGATGTATTGCAGGGAAAACTTGAGGCCTATGGCTTGGAATTTATGATAAAAAAGAATGTCGGGCGGTTTAATGGCAATTTAAATTACACTTATTCACGTTCTTCAATACAGGTAGGTGGAGATAATTTATATAGTACAATTAACAATGGATTTGCCTACCCTGCGGATTTCGATAAACCACATGCCATAAACCTTAATTGTAATTATGAATTTGTGAAACGTTTTGTAGTATCTGCCAATTTTGTTTATGCTAGTGGTAGACCAGTTACTTTGCCTACAGGAGTTTATTATTATTATGGTCAATCTTTTTTGAGTTTTACCAAGAGAAATGAGTATAGAATTCCTGATTACTTAAGAATTGACATTTCTGCAAAAATTGAAGGTAATTTGCACTCTGATAAGTTATTACATGGTACTTGGATATTTTCGGTATATAATCTTACCGGACGAAATAACGCCTACTCTGTATTTTATAGAATAGATGAACAGTTGGTTAAGTCTTATAAGTTTTCTGTTTTTGCTACACCCATATTTTCAGTATCTTATCATTTTAATTTAGGCAATTATGAGAATAAGTAGCTTAAGTAGTATATTAGTTTTGTTAGTTGCTCTATTCACAAATAGTTGTTTAGAAGAGTATAAGATAGATGTAAGTGAGCAAGGCGAGTATTTGGTTGTAGAAGGTTTTCTTACAAATCTGGAGCCACCTTACACCATAAAATTGTCTAAAACATCAGGCATAAATACCTATATAACAAAGCCAATTTCTGGTGCATTGGTTTTTATTATGGATGAATTTGGAAATAGCTTCTTGCTTTCAGAAAAATATCAAGGAGTCTATCAATCTAATTTATCTGATTTTCAAGCATTTGATAATGTGTCGTACCAACTTAAAATATCTATCGGACAAAAAAAATACCAAACAAATCTAATTCAATTAAAGCCGGCTGTAGGCATTAAAAAAATTTATGCCAGACCCGAATCAAAGCCAATAGCGGTATATCCATATAATACTGTTGGCTATAGATTTTTTATAGATGCTGAGGAATCTCCGGATGATTCTGCATATTATTTTTATCAGTTGACCGAAACGTATATGTTTAATTCCGAATTTTCAAGGGATTTTATTTTCAGAAACGATTCGATAATAAAAATTCCATATCCTGAAAGTGTTGAATTATTTACCTGCTGGAAAAGTGAGCAAATTATGGAATTTCATTTTGCTGAGTACATAAAACAAGCAAATAGTTTAGGATTAAGCAATTTCCCGTTAAATTATACAGATAATACTACCCGAAAACTAACCAATAGATATAGTTTACAGGCCACTCAGATAAGTATGCATTTGGATGATTATTTGTTTCTTAAGGCAATTTCTGAACAAAGTAATCCTGATGCAAGTTTGTATTTTTCGCAACCTTGGCAAATTACCGGTAACGTTTATAATGTAGACGATTTATCCGAAAAGGTACTAGGGCGTTTTATTGTTGGAGGGGCTATCCGTGAAAGAATTTTTGTAGATGCTCCACTTGATATTTTGTTCCATTACCCCAAATGTGCATTGCTCGTAAACACTAACTTACGACGCAGAAATCCACCGGTTTATTTGTATTCTGACGATATATTAGGATTAGGAACTGCCGATCCGGAGTGTTTTGATTGCCGTTTAAAAGGAGGTACTATTATTAAACCCGATTTTTGGATTGATTAATATGCGAAAACTTATAATTATTCTAGTTTTATTTGTATTCACTTTTGCTACTTATGCAAGCTCTGATTCTATTCCTAAGTTGCTTGGAGTGAAAGAGAAATTGATTCTTTTCTCGGATAGATCCCTGTATATTGCAGGCGAAAAAATGTTACTTACAGGCAAACTACAACCCATTGATACTGCTTGTAATTTTTTAAGCAATATAGTTTATGTGGAAATAATAAATTCACAGATGCAGGTGCTTAGCAAGCAAAAATATTTTACCAAGGAAAATATTTTACATGCCGAAATAAAAATTCCAAACGATTTTAAAAGCGGGTATTATTTGTTACGGAGCTATACTAATTTTATGCGTAATTTTGGGGTTAATTCCTATTCAGAACAATATTTTCGGGTTATTAATCCAAAACAAACCCTTGATGTAAATCCTACAGCAATTTCAGAAATTCAGATTATGTCTATAAATCGGGTTGACGAATTAAATGCCAGATTGATGATAAAACTCCCACTAAATAAAGCAATTAAGGATATTAAAGTAGTAAACGAAGAAGAATCTCAAGTGCATGATTTTTTTGTCTGGCCAAATTCCTATTTTGCTTATTCCGATTATAGTTTTCATGCAAAAGAGAAATATTACCTAAAAATTATAAATTCGGAAGGTAGAATTGACAAGAGATTGATTGAAAGCAATCTGAATGGAAAAAAATCAATAATTTATTCATTATTCGATAAGTATTTAGTAGTTAGTGTTTTGTCGGAGTTTGGGGCAATTCTGGAAGACGAAAATAATGAGTTATTTGTTTACTCGATTGAGAATAATACAAAGGTATTGAAGAAAAGACTAAGGAGCAATGGTTTAAAGACTTATAGCTTATCGCTTTCGGATTTTTCGCAAGGATTGCATTTACTGCTTATAAAGAATATTAATAATGAGAATGTTGCCGGCACATTTGTATATCGGCCTTTTACTGTTAGTGCTCCAATAGGTCTGGATTTGAATCATCAGAGTTATCAGCAATATCAGAATATTCAGGTGGATATAGAATTATTCGATCAGATTGATATTCTGGATATTGCAGTTGTAAAAAAAGGAACATTCGATGATATATCTACAATACCGGATGTTTTTTTCTATAATAAAAACGCACTATTACATTATTTAGAGAATACCCAATTAAGTAGCGATTCAATAGTAATCCAATACAACAAGCTGCTTCAAACAATTGATGCACTTCAATTTGTAAGCCTTTTTGCCGAAAAAGAGACTACTATTCCAATTAGTTTTCTTCCGGAATTGAATCATCAGATTCTAAGTGGAGTTTTAATTAATAACGCAAACGGTAAACCTTTGCCTAATGAGAATGTATATCTGAGCGTTTTTGGTGAATCTATGGATTTTCAGATATTTAGAACAAATGTAAATGGAGAGTTTTATTTTAGGCTCAAAGACTTAAAATTAGAGCAAAACTTGTTTTTGGCAGCCCAAAATCAAGTTAGCTTTTCGTCGCATGCAAAGCCTGAAATGGAGTTCGATAAGCGGCTATCAAGCTGGCATGCTCCATATATGTATTACACAAAAAATGATGCCACATTTTTGAACGAACTTTATGTGAATGCACAGATTAGCCAAGTTGAGATTGCTCATGCGTTTCGGCCTTCGCATAAATCCTTATTTTTTATTCGGGATACCACTCTTTTTGATTCCGATGTTTTCCTGAAAGACTATATTTCTTTGTCAACTTTAAAAGATGTTTTTCGGGAAATTGTTCCATCACTCAGTATTGGCGGCGGCCGACAGCAATCAAATTTGCAGCTTTATGATGCAGAGCGCGGAATCTACAAAGACAATATCATTGTATTTGTAGATAATGTGCCTGTAACTAATTTCGATTATCTTTTTAAGCTTAGTCCGGAACTAATTGAACGAATTTCTGTTTTAAACAAAGCATATTACATTGGAAATTATTTAGTAGATGGGATTGTTTTTATAACAAGCAAAAGTGGAATTTTGGGTTTAAAAGAATTTAGCTCGCCACAAAGTATATTTAAATACCAAGGTGCTTTACCTTTGATTGAAAATACAGAACTGCCTATTAATCAAATCGCTATCCAAAATGCGCCCATTTTTCTTAATACTTTGTATTCAAGTACATTTATCCCCAAAGGCGAAAAAAAAATAAAACTTAGTTTTAATGCTGGCGCTCATATTTCAGATTATACCATCCAATGTCGCGTTTTAAGTAAAAGTGGTAAAGTGTATTATCGAAATATCGATTTCTTTGTAACTAAATAGCTTCTTTTTCATTGTTTTAGACCAAGATAGGTGCCAAATACTGTAGATTTTATAGCTTTTATATTAGCTCCAGGTTTTATTTCTTTCCAACTTGTTAAATCTATCTTTTCCTCTTGCAAATCGCCGCGGTGATCTATGATAAAAACAGTGTAGGTATTTATTGTATCTATTGCCCGAATGGGATAGGATGACTGAATACTGGAAATATCAGCATAGCATAAGCTGTCGTTTTTACCATGAGTAATTGCCGGATTTTCTTTTGTCCATTTTTGTATCCTATATTTGTATTTTGTCTGATATACAGGTACTTTTTCAAAAACTTCTACTTCGTAAGATTCAGTTTGGTTTTCGTAAACCGGACGAGTGCTGTATACATCTTCGAAATAGCCGTTTCCTAAATCGCGCTGCCCGCTTACATATTCTTCTGTACCCACCTGCACCCTTACGTTACGCGTTTTTGTTTCAAAGCCTTTAGATACTTTATTATAATGATGTATGGCATCGAAGCTTTCTATTTTTTCGGCTTTATGGGGTAATTCCCAATCTTCTTCTACCACAAAATCATACTTCTCGAGTTGTATGGCATGTTCCCATTGCTTTGAATCTACCCGGACATCTATTTCTGTTTTAAAAGTTACCAAAATAGCGAAAATAACACTTAAAGCAATAAAAATCACTAAACTGAATAGGCAACCGCGCTTAAGTTTATTTTTAGCAGGAATCGTTTTATTTTCCTTTATAGGGATAATGGTTTTTCCGTTTGTTGGAACTTCATCCATTTCGTAAAGTTTCTTTTGCAAGCGAGAATGTTCTTCTTCGGGTCTGTTTAATGAACCACAACTTTGGCATTTATTGTCGCCGGCTTTGTTATGGGCATGGCAATAAGAGCAAACCCAATCTTCGCCGGCAAGAGCTTCTCTAATCAGTTCCTGATTGTTCACAATTTCAGATTCCTCGACCAAATAAAATTTTACATTTTTTGGGCGGGGCGAACCACATTTTTCGCATTTAGTTTCAGGTCCTTTATTGCCTATATATCCGCATGCTTCGCAATCCCAGCGTCCTACTTTAATGGCCATAATCTTGTTTTTTTAGCTACCATAAATTTACTTTTTTTTTCTTGACTTATACAAATCTGCGTAAATATTAATAAAAAATTAATGATACTTGAGCAGAACTGAATATGGCTTTTCTCCAATTTTGATGATGTAAAGTTGCTTATTACTTATGGTTTTTTTTTTGGTAAAATATTCACCACAAAGAGCACGAAGTTTTTTCCTTTGTGTTCTTTGTGAAATTCTTTGAGGCCGTTGCGGTAAAACATTTCAACACGTAGTTTCTTTGTGGTAAAGAACTCAACACGAAGAGCACGAAGGGTTTTCACAAAGAGCACGAAGTTTTTTCCTTTGTGTTCTTCGTGATATTCTTTGAGTCCTTAGTGGTAGAATATTTCAACACGAAGAGCACGAAGGGTTTTCACAAAGAGCACGAAGTTTTTTCCTTTGTGTTCTTCGTGAAATTCTTTGAGTCCTTAGTGGTAGAATATTTCAACACATAGTTTCTTTGTGGTAAAGAACTCAACACGAAGAGCACGAAGGGTTTTCACGAAGAGCACGAAGTTTTTTCCTTTGTGTTCTTCGTGATATTCTTTGAGTCCTTTGTGGTAAAAAACTTAACACGAAGAGCACGAAGGGTTTTCACAAAGAGCACGAAGTTTTTTCCTTTGTGTTCTTCGTGATATTCTTTGAGTCCTTTGTGGTAAAAAACTTAACACGAAGAGCACGAAGGGTTTTCACAAAGAGCACGAAGTTTTTTCCTTTGTGTTCTTCGTGATATTCTTTGATTCCGTTGCGGTAAAACATTTCAACACGTAGTTTCTTTGTGGTAAAGAACTCAACA
>DYOH01000040.1 GCA_020720625.1 Acetofilamentum sp.
AAAAAATCTTTCTTAAAAACCTTTGCGTCTTTGCGCCTTTGCGTGGAAAAAAAAATCTTTCTTAAAAAAAACTCTGCGAGCAAAAAATCTTTCTTAAAAACCTTTGCGTCTTTGCGCCTTTGCATGGAAAAAAAATCTTTCTAAAAAAAAAGCCACCCGAAGGCAGCTTATTCAATAACTAAAAATACATCGATAAATAATATTACTTGCTTGCCGATTTGAAAATAAAATCAGCTTTTAAGTCTGCCATAGAATTTCCGCCCACAAATACTTCATAATTACCATCTTCGGCAATATATTCGAGTTTGGCATTATAAAACATTAAATCATTGGCCGTTAATTTGAATTTTAGGGTTTGGGTTTCACCTTTTTTAAGCATAATTTTTTTAAAAGCCTTAAGTTCGCGAACCGGCCTGGTAATACTTCCCACCTTTTGATGCAAATAGAGCTGCACAACCTCTTCTCCATCAAAATTTCCGGTATTACTTAACTCTACACTTACAATTAAAGAATCGGACCATTGAGACTCGGAAAGCTGAAGGTTTTTGTATTCGAAAGATGTATAGCTCAAGCCATAGCCAAAGGGATATAGCGCTTCGTTTTTTTCGTCGAGGTATTTACTTGTGTATTTGCCTTCGTTCATCGGGCGACCGGTGTTTTTCATGTTGTAGAAAATAGGAATTTGTCCGATGCTTCTAGGGAATGTGGCGGTAAGTTTACCCGATGGAGTGTAATCACCCCAGAGCACATCCACAATTGCCGGTCCCGCCATTGTGCCGGCAAACCAAGCTTCTATGATTGCATTTGCCAGTTCACTTTCTTCAGTAATCACGAGCGGGCGACCATTCATGAGTACCAAAACAATGGGTGTACCTGTTTTTACAATTTCCTTGAGTAAATCCGTTTGAACCCCCGGAAGCGAAATATCTGCCCTGCTAGCAGCTTCGCCGCTCATATCAGCACTTTCGCCAAGCGCTAAAATTACCACATCTGCGCTTTTTGCAGCCTTTACTGCATTATTAAAGCCCGATTTATCGTTTCCAACAATTTCGCAGCCTTTTACGTAATCTACTTTAATGTTGTTTTTCTGTTGCAAAGCTTCCAGTAAACTAGTTGTTTTGTTATCGTCGCCGGCTGCACGCCAGGCCCCTAGAACCTCCTTTTTAGTTCCGGCAAGTGGACCAATTAAAGCTACTTTTTTGATATTTTCCCCAAGGGGCAATAATTGTTTCTCATTTTTTAGCAAAACCATCGATTTTCTGGCCATATCACGTGCTGCTTCAAGATGTTCGGGGGCGTAGATTAGTTTTTTCTCTCTTTCTTCGTCCAAGTATTTGTAAGGATTATCAAAAAGTCCCAGTTCAAATTTTTTGCGCAGAATGTTTTTAACGGCCATATCGATATCTTCTATGTTGATTTTATTTTCGGCCAAAAGTACTTTCATATATGTATGATAAACAGAACCTTGTAAATCCATTTCCGTGCCTGCATTAAAAGCCATCTCACCGGCATGTTTCTCGTCAACGGCATATCCATGCGGTACCATTTCGTTTATAGATGTGTAGTCGGTAACCACAATGCCTGTAAAACCCCATTCCTGACGAAGGATTTTTTTCAGCAATAAATGGTTGGCAGTAGCCGGAATACCGTTTAATTCGTTGAAAGAGTTCATAAAGGACCCCACACCAGCTTGAACGGCTGCTTTAAATGGTGGAAGATAGACATTACGGAGTGTGATCTCCGAAATATCAACTGTGTGGTAATCTCTACCTGCCTGAGCAGCGCCATAAGCTGCAAAATGTTTTGCGCATGCCATCACAGTAAGTGGGTCGCTCAAATCATCGCCCTGAAATCCTTTAACACGCGCTTTGGCAATTTCGGAGCCCAGATAGGTGTCTTCTCCTGCACCTTCCATAATGCGTCCCCATCGTGGGTCTCTGGCAATGTCAACCATTGGGGCAAATGTCCAGTTGATACCCGATGCAGCAGCTTCGATGGCCGAAACGCGTGCGGCATTTTCAATGGCTTTTAAATCCCAGCTAGCCGATTCTCCAAGTGGAATGGGGAAAATGGTTTTATGGCCGTGAATAACATCGTAACCAAAAAGAATGGGTATTTTTAGCCTAGTTTCTTCAACGGCAATTTTCTGCAATTTGCGAACATAAGCTACCGTAAAAGCATTGAAAATATTGCCAAGTTGGCCATTACGGATCAAATCTTCGTAATCGCTCCTCATGGTGGGGCCGGTAACATCCCAATCGCTGGTAAGCAAGTTTAGCTGACCAATTTTCTCGTCTAATGTCATTAGCACCAAAACAGAATCTACGCTTTTTTCTAAATGCGCCGATGCATCAATTTCTTTTTGTTGATTTTCAGGTTTATTACAGGCAAATAACCCGATTGTAATAATAAGTAAAATACTGATTTTCTTCATTTATATACTTTTTTATTGATTAATAAGAAGTAAAACCCAAGTGAGTTAATCCGGTAGAAACTTCGGGTGCCGACATAAATAAATCCCACAATAAACCAGTTCTTTGATTTTCTATCATCACCACAATAGGTCCTTGGTCGATGGCCAGATAACTATTCGCATACCAACCATCTTCAATATCAAAAGCATCAGTAAAACCGTAATCTCCCCAAATTCTGTCGCCCATTTTATAGTAAAAAAACCTTATCGTTTTCATTACTTCATCGGGAGCATAAGGCATTGAAGAAAGTGCGGCAGTTGGCGTAATTACACCCTTGTCGCGCGTGGGTTCGTGCACGCCATAGCTATTGGGTTCGTCGCTAGCGGTAAGTCCCCAGCAATTTTCGCCATAAGCCGGATATTTTTTGGGGTTAGCCATGCAATAAGCTCTGTTAATGAGCGTATGCGCCACATTTTGCTGCCAATAATCGGCATATTGGTCTTTTAGATTACGCGGATCGAGACCTAAGAACGAATAGTGAGCAAAGAACATAGGGCCGCCATAATCGTATCCAACAGGTAGGGTAATATTGTAAAAACTTTTGTTGTTGATGATTCCACCGCTTCTAGCCCAACCTTGTTGGTAAACTTCGGCAGATATTTGATGATTTTTTGAAGTGGCCGCCATTACATAAACAATTAATGCTTCATTGTAGCCTCTTATTTGCATATTCATAGCCCATTCGGCTGTGGGCGACCAATGCCAGTAAAGCACATTTTCTCCATTTTTTGTGTACCAAGTCCATTCGATGGTATCCAGCAGATTGTTTATTTTCTCTATCAAGGTGGCCTCATCAGCATTTTGGGGGTTCAGGTATTGGCGCACTGTAAGCAAGCCTTGAGCCATAAAAGCAGTTTCAACCAAATCGCCTCCATTATCGTTTGTGCTGAAAGGAATAGTGGCTCCCGTGTTACCATTCATCCAATGTGGCCAAACACCATGAAATCTATCTGCATCCTTCAGAAAGTCAACAATTTTAGTAAACCGGAGAATTCCATCAGCGCGTGAAATAAAGTTTCGTTCAATACCTGTTATGATGGCCATTAGTCCAAATCCGGAACCGCCGGTGGTAACAATGTCGCCCGATGAGTTTCGTTCGCGCGCCATTCCGCTGGCAGGGTGGGCGTGGCTCCAAAAATAGTCGAAAGTACGTTGCTGAACTAAATCCAGCAGCGCTTCATCTGAAATTTCCGGGAATTTTAGCACGCTGCTTTCTTCTGTATAGAAGTTGATGTTTATAGATTGAAAAATTTCTCCATCTAAACCAGCAACCGAGGAAAGTACATATAAATAGTGCTTGTACAAATCGATAAGCGTTTCTGATGGTGTGATGGTGATTTTATTTTCACTAACTAATACTGTGGATGCTATGGTTTTTCCGGCAGCGTTAACAATTTTACAATTCGCTGTGTTTACGGTTTCTGCATTTATATTTTTATTGAAAATAATTTCGATTTTGGGATTCAGTTTTATGTTTTGAATCTTTGCACCTACTAAAAATGTATCAGTGCTAAATATTATTTTTTCCGCTATCAGGGCATCAGCCTTGGTAGAAAAATTTACGGATATGCCTTCGAAGGTTTCCTTGTTGGCTCCTTTTAGTTTATCGGAAATTTGTAAAACAAATTCTGTGTTATAAGGAAAATGATTGATAGGCAAAAGTGAAACACTTTTATATTGGTCGGCATGTGCTATTTGAAAATCTATATCTAAGTTATTGGATTTTAATGAAATAGCTTCTCTGATGCTTGCTGTATCCAGTGCCGATGAAAATTCTATATAAATGGGTTTATCGGCAGGTAGTTGTGCGTTTTGCGAAAAATCCGTAAGATTTAATGTATTTGTACCCACTAGAATTTTGAATAATTGGAGATTTCTTACTGGTTCAATTGGATTATCGTTTTCTGTGCACGACATTTGTAATGCAAACACAAAAAATAGCAACGAAAAGAAGTAGATGTTCTTCATTTGTATGTTCTTCATGGTAATAATTGGCAATTTAAAAAAAAATAATGAGAAAAATATTTCTCCTTTCGCAAATTAAGATAAAAAAGCTGCATTTTCTTTCCATGTTGAAAGGTTTACTGATTTTAATTTTGAATCCCACTTCAATTTTAGGGGAAGTACATGGAAAGTTTTTGAGGCTTTCCATGTAAAAAATCAGTGGAACTAATAAAATACAGCCAATATTATGCTACTTATTTAGCAGGTTTCTCAGAATTATAAAGCAATTCAACTTCTTGGGCAGAAATAGCTTTGTGGAAAATACGTACTTCGTCGAGTGTTCCTTTAAAGTGGTTCGAAGTTGGGAAATTGTATCCGCCCCAGCTTTCAGCATCCCACATTGTTCCGGCACGCGATTGAATAAAACCAAATGCAAGTTCGTTTACAACTTCGGGAGCAGCACCACGATAAGTTAAACCTGAAACCACTCTTTTGGCATCGCCTTCTGGCCATAAGTCAAAGTCGAAGCTTTTCATTTTTTCTCCATTGTAATATAATGTTCCTTTTCTTTCTACACCATCGTAAGTATAGGTAACTTGCAACCAAGAGTCTTTTAACATCAGCGCCATATTTTCAGGAGTAATGCTTTTTGCATAGTCGCAACCTTGCCATCCACCATTTGTAGCATCGGTAGCATTGCTTGGGAACCACATATCTTCCGATGTAGAGTTGGTATCGTTGAAATTATAACTAATGGCAAATTTTGCACCATCATAACCACCAAACATTTCGAATTGAATACCATAGAAAGCGCCTAAACCAATTACAAAATGTCCGTTGGTTTTGTTGGCAGAGTTTGTTTTTACCCAGAAACTTAAAGAGAAATTCTCTGTTTTAATAAGGTTGTCTCCATTAGAAACTTCAATAATAGATGTTTCGCCATTAAAAACGGCAGCCTTACCGGCAGTTCCTTTTCTATCCACACCATAAGTAATATCAACAACCTGTGCTGCTGTTGGGTCGTAAGAACCTATTGCATCACTGGCATCGCCATCGAATGGCCAGTAAGCTACCACACCTGCAGGTACAAAATTACCATCGGTTGTATAACTACGCGAAACGGCTGCTAAAACATCAGCATCTGCCGATTTTACTGCATCAAGGCTAAGCATGTATAAGGTACCAGGTCCTTGTTCTGCAGGTGTAATTGTAACTGTAGCTCCAGAAATGGTTGGCGTAACAGTGATAGATGCATCATCGTAATCGCGAAGCATTGTGGCCGCAAAAGATGCAGCATCAACATTTTTACTAAATACTGCGGTAATAGCTGTATTGGCGGGAACTCCAGCGGCGGCTGTAGCACCATTCAAATCAATGGTTCCTGCTTTTAGACTTAAAAGTTCAAATTTTACTTCTTCCTCTTCTTTAGGATCGCAAGCGGTAAATACGCTCATCATTGCAACGGCCATAAGACCGATTAAAAACAAATTCAACTTTTTCATACTTCTTAAGATTAAAATTAATTATAAATGTTTATTCGCTTTATTTATTCCCATCCGGGATTTTGAGACCATTTATTTCCGGTTAAATCGAGTTCCGACTGCGGAATGGGCAGCAACTCATTTTTTCCGGTGATAAAACCTAAAGTACCTAAAACCGTAGTAGCTCTGTTTGTTCTGATTAAATCCCAGAACCTGTGTCCTTCCATTGCAAGTTCATGCCGGCGTTCGTTAAAAATGATATCACGAAGCAGACTTTGGTTTGTTTCTGATATATCAGGCAAAAGGCTTGCATTTCCGTTTCTGGCACGCAGGCGAATTTCGTTAAGGTATACCAATGCCTGTGCTGCATTTCCGGTTTCGTTAAGCGCTTCGGCAGCCATAAGCAATACATCGGCGTAGCGCAAAAAGCGTCGGTTATGTCCAAACTGGGTATCAACAGTTTGTCCGGGTGTCCAAACCTTTTGATTATAGCATTCGATTTCGATTAAATTGCCCGATCCATCATAGGTTTCATCGGGTGTAAGTCCATCGCCCAAAATGGTAACTCCATCAAGTACTTCGCCTAATCTAATCACCGATTTTTCTAATCTAGGGTCGTTTGTTTCGAAAGAGTTCATTAAATTTACAGATGGTCGATTAAAGCCCCATCCACGGTTTGGAGTTCCTCGAACTCCTTGTACGTTGCCATACTGATTTCCCCCGTTTGCAAGGCCTTCTTTGGCAAAAGCACCGGCTTCGAAAACCGATTCTGTGCCGTGTTCGCCCAAAATGCTGTTGGCATCGGCAAAATCTGCTTCTAAAGTGTATTGTCCGCTGTTGATAACTTCTAAAGCGAAATCGCGGGCTTTTGCAAAATCGCCTAAAAATAGGTAAACTTTTGCCAATAAAGCTTTTGCAGCACCACTGGTAGCCCGGCCAATGTTGTCGCCACTATATTCCGATTTTAATGGCAATGAAGCCGCTGCAGCTGTTAAATCAGCTACAATTAAGGAATAAACATCTGCTTTGGGTGTTCTGCCTGTGGTTAAATCGGGTGTAGTTGAAGTTACTAAGGGCACATCGCCCCAGGCACGCACCAAATCGAAATAAAACAATGCACGCAAAAAACGGGCTTCGCCAAGGTAACGGGCTTTCAAGGTTTCGTCCATCGTAATGGTTTCTGCGTACTCAATAACCACATTAGCTCTTTTTACTCCCAGATATAGGGCATTCCACCAGCGGGAGAGATTTGATTCCGTAGCCAAAAAGGTAAAATTATCGTAAGGATTGATGGCTGCAGATGCATCATCGGGGTTTGAACCTTTGCGGGTATCGTCCGACATAATATCCATAATGGGAAACAAGCCGAAATGGAAATCGGAGTTGCGCAATGTATTGTAGATGGCATTTGTTGCGAGTAGCAGGTCGCTTTCACTTTGCGGAAAATTACTTTGTGTAAGTTCTCCTTGTGGCGGTTTTACTAAAAAATCTTCGCAAGAACTTATTATTAAAATACTTATAGATAAGGCGATGATGGAAAATATCTTTTTCATTTTCACTTTTTTTTTTGAATTATAAACTCAGTTTTAAACCAACGGAATAAATAGACGACACAGGATAAGTGCCGTAATCGAGACCACTGCTGATTGGGCCACCCATTATTTCGGGTGTATATCCGGTATATTTTGTTAGGATAAAGATATTTGTACCAGATATTGATAAGCTGATATTCTGCATTTTAAGTCTTTGGCTGAAACTTCTGGGCAAATTGTATCCCAAAGATAAATATCTTAAACGGAAGAATGAACCATCCTGGACATAGAACGAAGATGGCAGGTAGTTGTAGCCACCTTGCGTGGCACGAGGTTCGGTTTCTGATGTACCATCTCCGGTCCATCGATCATAAACATGCGATTCAAAGTTGTATAAATCAGGCCGAATGGTTTCTTTTACATTATAAATCTTGTTTCCGCTTTGGCCCTGAAAATCAATATTCAGATCAAATCCTTGGTAGGAAGCGCTAAAATTTAAGCCATACATGAAATTTGGAATTGGTGAGCCGAGGTATGTTCTGTCGTCGTCGGTAAGAATTCCATCGCCATTAACATCTACAAAGCGTAAATCTCCGGGAACAACACCAGCCCGATGTGGGTATGCATCTATATCGGTCTGATTTTGGAAAACGCCGTCTACCTGATATCCATAAAATGCTCCTACAGGTAATCCAATTTTTGAGCGGGTAAACCCGCCACCGCCTACAAGATAATCTTCGGTGTTTCCGGTTCCGGTAATTTCAAGGGCTTCGTTGTGAAGGGTATTACCCAATATGCCGATGCTATAGTTTAGTTTTTTTAGACTTTTGTTGTATTTTAGGCTAAATTCAATACCAGAGTTTAATACTTTGGCCGCATTTTGTGTAATCGAAGAGTTACTTCCGTTGCCTACAAAACCTGGTAAGGTTAAATCTACCAGAATATCATTGGTAACTTTGCGGAAATAATCTATTTCGGCCGTTACTTTATTGTCCCATAATCCAAGTTCGAAACCGGCATTTGTTTGGTAGGTGGTTTCCCAAACCAAATCAGGATTTCCGGTGGTGGAGTAGGTTTGTCCGGCAATGATGGCATCTTCTGTACCAAAAACGGCATTTATGCCAGAGCCAACAAGCGAATATTGCCTGCTGTATAGAATTTTTTCGTTGCCAACGCCACCCCAACTCGCGCGAAATTTTAAATTGGAAATGGCAGAAACATTTTCCATAAAGCTTTCGTTATGTAGATTCCAGCCAACAGCAAGGGCTGGAAAGCCGGCATACCGGTTTTTTTCGGTAAATTTGGAACTGCCGTCCAATCGGTAGGTGGCTGTAAAAAGATATTTTTCGTTGTAAGTGTAATTAGCTCTGAATAAATAGCTTAAAATCGAATAATAAGCATCTGCATTTACTCCGTTGCCTACAGCATTTTCGTTTAAGTTATTAGGGTCGAGATACCAAAAATCTTCGCTGTTGCGCACCAGATTTTCTGCTTGCAGATTGAGATATTCTGAGCTTACTTCTTGCATGGTATAACCGGCCAATACATTTATTCTGCTTTTTTCAAACTCTTTAAAATAGGTAAGGGTATTTTCCCAAATCCATGAAAGTTGATTAGAATTACCTTTTCCTAATCTGCTCATGGTATTCTGCTGCTGAGGAGAAACAAAGAAAACAGGTGAAAATGATTCGTATTGATTGTAGTTCACATCCATACCGTAGCTCGATTTAAACATGAGCGATTTTGTAATGTTTAGCTCGGCAAAAAAGTTACCTGTAGCTCTTATTCCTTTAGAAAAACTATTGGTATATTCAATATCGGCCAATGGATTTCCGGTTCCGGGCAATGCAGTGTAGCTTCCGTCTACTTGATAAGGTTCAAGTACCGGCCAGGCTCTATAGGCTACAAAAACCACATTTCCGTTTGTATTCTGTTGATTGGTAGGTGATACTGTAATATTGTTGCCAAGCTTAATCGCCTTACTAAGATTGTAGGAGTTATTGAGTTTTAGCGAGAAACGTTCGAAATTTGATTTACTGATAATTCCATATTGTTTGTAATAGCCAAATCCAAGATAAAATTGAGATTTTTCGGACGCACCGCTAATAGAAATTTGTGCATTATAAATTGGAGCTGCAAAACCATCTGTAAAAATAAGGTCTTGCCAGTCGGTGTTGGGCAGTGCATCCAGGTTATTATATGTTCCGGGTTTTATTTCGTTTACAATTTCGCCGTATTCTTTTCCGTTCAAGAGCGATATACGTTTTTGCAATACCTGAATACTATAATCGGAGCTGAATACCACGTTTGATTTGCCTTTTTCGGAATTTGCGGTTCGTGTGGTAACAATAATAACCCCGTTTGCCCCGCGGGAACCATAGATGGTTGTGGCAGATGCATCTTTAAGCACTTCAATAGATTCTATGTCGGCAGCGTTTAAATAATCGATATTGTCGAGAATTACACCGTCTACCACGTAAATTGGGTTTGTGTTATTAAAGGTTCCAACGCCTCTCACGCGCACTACAACACCAGACCCCGGTTGTCCCGAAGAGCTCACAACTTGCACTCCGGCCACTTTTCCTTGTATGGCTTGCAATGGCGACATAGATGATATTTTGGGTAATTTATCGGCTTTAATTGAAGTAACAGAGCCGGTAAGGTCGCTTCTACGTTGCACACCATATCCAATTACCACAATATCTTCGAGTTCTTGCGAAACTACGTCTAATGTTACAGCAATGTTTGTTTTTCCGTTTAGTTCAACTTCTTTGGTCGCATATCCGATGTAGGAAAAAACAAGTACATTATCGGAAGCCTCCATATTGATCTGAAAATTTCCTTCCAAGTCGGAAGAAACGCCTACCGTTTTATTTTTAATTACCACATTTACAAATGGTAAAGCTTCACCAGTCTGTGTATCAGTAATTTTACCGGTTACTGTTTTCTCTTGCGCTAATGCTTTAGATAAGAAGCCAGTAAGCAAGAATGCAATGAGAATAATGTTTGTTGCAAGATTTTTCATAGAAAATCGTTTGTTTTGGGTTAAATTTCTTTTTTTATATTATCGAGCCAACCGCCGCTAAATCCGGCTTTGTGTAATCCATTAATAATGTATTTATTTTTTTTCATGACATTCCAGATGATTTCGTTTTCGTGGTTTGCCAATTGAATTAATATTGGACCTTGGTCAATACCTAAATAATCGACATCAAACCAGCCGGTATTCCCAGTCTGAATATTTTTAAAAGATAGATTAAATGCATCTTTGAAACCATATTGTGCATATAAATCGTTCCCGAAAAGCACATACATGCTGTATAATGCTTTCATGGTTTCGTCGGGAGCAAAAGGTATTGAGCCTCCTGTAGCCGTTGGTGCAATAGTTCCATCATCGATAATTCTTTGTGCACTAGCACCTCTTGCTCGGTAAGAAAAATATTGGAGTTTTTTGTCGGGCGTTAAAATTTCGATATTATTAATGTTGATGTAATCCGCAGGCCCATCGCAAGCAGTTAATCCCCATATAGAGTCGGAATAATGCGGGAAACCCATTGGGTTGCGGATACAATATGCTCTGTTTGAAAGAGTAGCTCTTTTTGAATTTTCGAAGTAGTCTATACCTTTTTTACTCATATATGCATCACTAATGCCTCTAAAATCAATAAACATGTGCGAATATTGATGTCCGAACAGGGGTTCAAAGTTTACATGATCAAATCCTTGAAAATTCTCCCATTCGTAATTTTTAGTCCAACTATTCCATGCCGAATCAGGAATAGCATAAGTTGGCGACCCCAAAGCCATAATAAGCAGTATCATAGCTTCGTTGTAGCCTGTCCATTTGGATTCAATAAAACCGGTTTCGGGATGCCATCCCATCGACATCCATTCTTGGTTGTTCATAGCCCAATCCCATTGCACTCTAAGGTATAGGGAATCTGCTGTTTGTCGAATGGCTTTTTCTGTGGTGTTATCAGCATCGAAATACGACATACTGGCAAGTATTCCGGCCATTAATAAACCGGTATCAATGGTCGAGAGTTCAACATTTTTGTAACGTTTTCCTTGTCCGTAAGTTAAAAAATGGTAGTAAAAACCTTTGTAGCCAGTCATGTTATCTGGATCGGGACCTTGCGGTGATCGCAAAAGCCATAACAATGTACTAAGCACCCTTGTGGCTGCTTGTTCTCTGCTTACGAAATTGTTTTCTACACCTATTATATATGAGGTAAGTCCAAAACCCGTGGCAGCAATGCTTGCAAAGGTTTGGGCTGGGTATCTGTCGGGCGTTTGAAAAGTAGCAGTATCTGCTAGCTCCCAAAAATAGTTGAATGTCCTTTGTTTTAAGTCTGTAAAAAACGCATCATGCGATAAAACGCTTGCTTGTGTTTTTTCTTTGTTTATCTTGCTGCAGGCACTAATAGTAAGTACCAGTATCAGCGGCAACACAAACAATGCTTTACGTAATTTTATATTTTTCATCAGAATTAAATTTTCTTGTTTTTTCATTTTATTCTTTCTCTAAAAGGCAAATATGTTGCTTGAAAAATTGTAATTGTTAAACCTATGTTATTTCAAATGTAAGTCGGGGTGCAAACGTTTCCAAAAAAAGTCTATACACAACAATACATCATGGTAAAAATAGCTATACAATGTACTACATCATTACTACATCAAAATAAAAATTGCAAGTATAATTAATTGAATAATAATAGATAATAGGAAGAGAAAAATATATTTTTTTCCCGAAATCGATTGTGCTAAATGAGTATTATTTTTTAAAACTGCATTAAAAAATCATTAAGATTTTCGTCGGAGTTTAATTTTAATCGTTTTCGTAATCTATATCTCCTGATTTCTACACCCCGCACGGTTATATTCAGTAGTGGGGCTATCTCTTTGGTAGTGAGATTTAAACGTAATAAAACACAAAGTTTAAGGTCAGATGAGGTAAGTTCTGGATATAGGTCTTTTAAGCGATGTACAAATTGGTTGTTAATTCTGTTGAAATGAATCTCGAAAGTACTCCATACATCTTCTTTATTCTCCATGGAATCAATTAGCTTAAGTAGTCTGTCGGAGTAAATTTTTGGTAATCGGTTGCCGAGTTCTTTTTTTTGCTTATTTACTTCTTCTTTAAATTCGGTTATCAATTTGTTCATTCTCGAAAGGAGTAAGGTGTAATTTGCGAGTTCGGCGTTCTGGCTATTTACTTCGTCGAGTAGCATTCTATTGTTTTGTTTTATTCTGGTTTGCTCTTCGAGCATATATTTTTTTTGCTGTTCGTCTATTTGTTTTTGATGTAACAAGAAAGCTTGTTTTTTAATGCGATAATAGAAATAATTGCGCAAGCTTCTGTAAGTTAAATAAATGAGCGGTATGTATAATAAAAATGCCCACCAGGATAGAAAAAATGGCGGTTTAATTCGAAACTCATAAAAAGTACTCTCAGAAATATTTCCTTGTATATCCATTAATTGCAGTTCGAAGATGTATTTTCCGCTGGGAAGTCTTTCGAAGCTTACCTCCGAGTTTTCGGACCAGCTGCTCCAGTTGTTGTCGTAAGATTTTAGTTTATATCTAAATTGTGGTGCAACAATTGGTCTGTTTGGCGAAAATTCGAACAAAACATTGTTGTATTTGTATGGGAATATGGCATCTTTAATACTCATGTCGACGAGCAGTTTTCGGTGCAGATTATCAGAAATGCTAATATTCCGAAGATATACAGCCGGTTTTTGTTTGATAATTGTAACAGGATTTTTAAATATGGCAAAGCCGTTGTCTAAGCCGATTAAAAATACAGCGCTGTCTATCGTGGAAATATTTGGATAATTGGCAGCCAGGAAAACACCCTGACGACCTAAATCATATTCAAAGATGTTGCTTAAATGTTTGTTTTCGTATTTAAATAGTGCCATTTTATTATTGGAAATAAACCAGTATCCTGAATTTCCGGCTTTAAACATTCTGTTTGCCGCACTGAAAATTCCGAGTTTCTTATTTAAATCCAAATAAGGAATAATGGTATCTTTGATATCGTCGTAGGTATAAATTTCGGAACCATTCAGAAAAATAACCCTGCCTTCTAGTTCGCCAACGAAAAGATTTCTCGAATTTTTAAGGCCATGTCGGTGGTCGAAATAGCGAAGCGATTTAACCGAATCAAGGTTTTGGTTTAATTCTATTTTGTATAGTCCTTTATGCAGATGTGCGGCCCATAAGTTGTTTTTAAAATCGATAGAAAAAGATGGAATAGGTTCGCTAAAACCTTTGATTGTGTTTGAAAATTCCCAGTCCTTATTTTTTTTGTAAATCACAAATTCGTTGTATGTGCTTTGAATAAGTGTTGTTGGGTTCAATTGTTGTAATTGAAATCCGCCATGTACGTTGGATATTTTTTCGAGAGTATTTTCAGATAATTTGAATGTTCCGTCGGTATGTCCGCAAAATAATTGCTCGTCGATTAGTTCTAAATCCCACACCTGTCCTTGTGTACCTTCAATAAGTTGTGGATTTTCGAAAGCTCCGGCAGAACCGCTTTCATATACATATACACCCTGATTTGTACCCACCCAAAGCTTATTCTGAAAAGAAACAGCGTCGTAAACTGCCCTTTTGTTAAGCATTGGCGAGAGGTAGAATTCTAATGGATCGTTGGTTCTAATGTAGGCAAGCCCGTCGTCGAGAGTAGCCCAAAAGTTCTGAAACCTGTCTTTATTTAGGGAAAGTACCGTATTATTATTTAATAGATTAGATGTATTCAGATGTTGAATTATTTCGCCTTTTTTGTTGAAAATGTATATTCCGTTAACAATTGTTCCGGTTACAAAAAGGTTTTTGATATTTAATCCGGCATTAATTTGGGCTTTTTGCAAAACTTGATTAACTGACGTATTCCATTTTTCTAGTTTTTGATTGTTTATAAGCAGAAAAAGGCCCGCTTTGGCTGCCCCTATTAGTAAAGTATCTTTGGCAAATGGAAGTACAATCTTAATTTCGTCGTTACCAAGGGGTTTTGTGGCATCCAGCGGATAGATTTTGTCGTTAATTATTTCGTGTAATCCATAGTCAATCAAATGGATAAATAGTCTGTTATCGGCTTTGAGCAAAAGTACGTAGGAGCTGTGTGAGCGTATGGTTTTTACTGTTTTTCCGTCGAAAACATAAATAGCTCCAAAGGATTGGAAATAGATTTTGTTTTTATGCTCAATAATTCGCCAAATTTCGTTGTTGTGAATTAGGTCTTGGGGAATGGAGTCCGAAAGTCTAAAAATTTTTTTCTGCTCGCCAAACCAATCCACTAAATAGCCAAATTCTTCGAAAGAACCAAAGTAGAGCTTGTTTTCATGGGCAAGTACACTTCTAACTACTTTCTTTTCAGGCAAAATAATGGTTGTCCATCTTATTCCGTCAAAACTAAGAATACCATCGTTATTGCCAAAATAGATTCTTCCATCGATATCGTCGGCCGATGACCAATTTTGTCGTGCTGCTTTATATATATCTTGTTTATAGTTAATTACAAAAACTTGCGCCGCTCTTTGTGTTTGTGCAGTAGTTGTGATATGATATAAAATGAATAATATCAGAATAAAATATTTTCGCATTTCTTTTCATTAGTGTCTAACAAAGATAGTATCTTTAAACAAGTGTTACATATTTTTTTTTTGAAGATTATTTCAGAAATTTTCGGTGATTTGCTCAAGCAAATATACAGAATATTCTCCATCTACGGTAGCCATCAGTACATATAGCGTTCATCATGATTATTTTAAGGCGCCAAATTTGTAAAAATATCGTTGAATTGCTAAAAAAAATATGCAAAACTGCTTTAAAAGCATAAAACAACATGGATTTTTTTATGATGAAATCAAATTATACTAATAAAATGCAAAATACTGGATTATAATATTTTATGTTCCAGATTTTGCATTTTCGGTATCGGCAGAAAGCAATACTTAGCTAAGTGCGTTTTTTAAATGATCGATAATATGCTCAATAGGCTCAATACCAACCGAAAGCCTGATGTACGAAGGAGAGGGGCTACGGTCTTTCCATACGGCATATATGGGCAATTGAATGGTATGTGTTTCGCCTAAAGTGGGAATAATGGGTATGCTGTTTTTCGATTTATCGAGGTATTTAATTACCGCCAATTTTTTATCGTCGTTGTTTTTTCCGTCTATCTCGAAAGTAAGCATTGCTCCAAAACCTTTGTTTTGAAATAGATTTTTGGCCAATTCGTGAGATGGATGAGAAGCTAAACCGGGAAATATAATTTTACTGATTTTACTGTGATTTTCCAGATAATTGGCCAATTTTTGTGCATTAAGATTATGTTGAAGCATTCTTAGTTCAAAAGTTTCGAGTTGTTCGCTTAATCTGGCCGCATCGTCGGGATTCATAACTGCTCCTGCCCATTTTCTGTATTCAATGGCCTGATGCAATAGCTCCTGATTATTGCCCGAAAGCACACCAGCAGTAATGCTGCCATGTCCGGAAAGGTATTTTGTTACGCTATGAATAACCAAATCGGCTCCGTCGGCCAATGGTTTCCATAGAAAAGAAGTGGCAAATGTATTGTCGATAATTGTTTTAACCTGGTATTTTTTTGCAAGCTTGATTATGGCAATTGCATCAGAGACCAGTAAAAATGGATTTGAAACGGCTTCGAAGTAAAGAATTTTATAATCACCGGATTTGAGTAAATTTTCGAGTGCATGTAAATTATAAACTTCCTTTTCGGGATAAAAAATATCGAAATCTATCCCTCGTTTTCTTTTCAGCACATAGTTCATATATGAAATTGTGCCGCCGTATATTTCGCTAAAAAATAAAATGCGAGAAGGCATTTGGGCTTCGGTGAGTATAGAAATAGCCATATCAATGGAGGCCATTCCGGATGCGCTAAGTACCGACCATTGGCTTTGTTCTATTTCAGCCAATTTTGCTTCGGCAAAACCTACAGTTGGGTTTCGATATCTGCTGTAAATAAAACTTTTGGGTTGCCAGGGATTGTTTTTCTCTTCGGCAAATATTTGTTCAATATCCGAAAGAGAATTAAAAGAAAAACCGGCATCTCTGTATACCGGCATTTTAGATTGATTTATGTTGCTATCCATTATCTGTTTAATTAATCATTATATCTATATTTCGTCAATTTTCTGAAGCACAAAATCAGATTTTACAAAGTCTTTAAATTCTTCTCCAATGTCCAAAATATCGGTGTCGGCGAAATGATAGTGCCAGATTATTTTTACAGAATTACCTTTATTGGCAATATCATCGAGTACCCTTAGAATTTCGTGAATCATTTTTGATGATGCTGTATTAATGTAATCTAGCTCGAATGTTAAATTGGTTTGGGGAGCCGGATTTTTTTTATAAAGTGTAATCCATTCTAATGCTGGGTGATATGTTTTTACTGTATTTTCGGGCATTGATGTACCTTTTATCCGAAAGTTTCCTGATATAGGGTTTAGGCTAATTTCGGGCTCGTATTTGGTGCCCTTTTGGTAAAATTTTTCCATTGTGTTTTTGTTGCTTAGTATCAAAATATATTCCAAAAATTTGTTCTTATTAATGACATGCAAAAAGGTAAAATAGTTGCAAGTATGCTTAACTATCTTCTTTCTACTTTTTTCATTCCTTTGATAAGTGTTAAACGGTATAATAAATCGTTAATTACAAAATTTTTGGGGATATAGAGTTCCACAGAGCCTTTAAAATTGCGTTGGTCTGTTTCGAAATGAATGCTTCGCATGGTAATATTAATTTCATTAATAATGATGGAGGTAACCCTGTTTACAATGCCCGAATGGTCGATGCCATGAAAATATATTACTACGAGTTTTGCTTCTTCTTTGCAACTTTTCCATTTAATTTTGATTCTCCGGTTAGGATATATTTCTAATACCGATTCGGCAATGGAGCAACTATGTTTGTGGGCTACAATGGTATTATTTGATTTTAATCCAATAATATCGTTTCCTGGCAAAGGTAAGCAACATTGTCCTATTTCGATATTTATATCTTGCTGCTCTGTTTTCTGAACTGGTATTATTTTCCAAAAATTTATTTTTTTCTCTTTAGAGCGTTCACTAAGCACAAGAAGTATTTGCTCAGCAGAAATTTCGCCGTTTCCGATTTTAAAATATAACTGTTCTTTGGTTTGAGCGCTAAAATGTTTGGCTAATTTTCGGAAAATATAATTATCGAAAAAAATATTCTCTTGCAATGTAAGTTCTTCTAAAATCCGAAGACCTTGTCGTACAATATTTTTTCTTTCAGTGCGAAAGGCTTGCTTTAAATTTTCGCGGGCTTTGTCGGTTTTAACCAGGTTTACCCATTCTTTTTTGAGGTGTTGTTTCTCGGCGGTTAAAATTTGCACTTTGTCGCCGCTTAATAGCACATGTTCGGGAGGCACAGATTTATGGTTTACTTTGGCACCAATGCATCTTAATCCAATATCGGTGTGTATATGGAAAGCAAAATCGAGCACTGTTGAATTGCTTTTAAGCTTTAAAATTTCGTTTTTGGGTGTAAAAACGTAGATATCCTCATAAAAAATATTGCTTTTAAAATTGTCGAGTAATTCGTATGTACTTTCGGAGTTTGTATCTTTCAAATCTTTTAATTGCTGCACAAGCCTGTCGAAAGCAGTTTCTTCGGTAGAATCTCCCTTGTATTTCCAGTGGGCCGCAATTCCGAGGCTGGCAAGGTCGTCCATTCTTTTGGATCTGATTTGTACTTCAACCCATTTTTGGTCGTCGGATCTTAGGGTAATATGCAAGGCTTCGTATCCGTTTTCTTTTGGTTTGCTCACCCAGTTGCGCAATCTGTCTATCTTGGGCGTATACATTTGTGTAATAATGCTGAATATATTCCAGCACTGTGCAGCTTCTGTAATATTTTCCTGTGCCTGAAAAACGATTCTGATAGCATATATATCGTAAATCTCGTCGAAGGTTACGTGCTTTTTCTGCATTTTGTTCCAGATCGAATATACAGATTTAACCCTGCCGTCTATTTCGTACTTATAGCCTAAATTATCGAGCGCTTGCATTATGGGCACAGTAAATCGGTTAATCGATAGCATGCGCTTTTGCTCCGAACCATCAAGTCGGTCCGATATATAGCGGTAAATATCGGGCTGAAAAATCTTAAAGCTTAAATCTTCGAGTTCGGTTTTTACTTCGTAAAGTCCGATGCGATGGGCTACAGGTGCATATATCTCAAGTGTTTCCGATGCTACTTCTTTGGCTGCCAAAGAGCTGTTTCGGTTGGCCAATATCCTAATTTCGTGCAGTTTTATTGCGAGTATCACCAGAATTACTCTTGCGTCGAAGGAGATGGTAAATAATAGATTTCGTACCTGTTCGGCCTTATTTTTCTGATTTTCGCTTACTTTATTGGGTACTCTGCTCAGGGCTTTTACAATACTGGCTATTCTTTCGCCATATACCTGACTAATTTCTTCGAAATCGTAGATAAGATTGTGGCGGCATAGGTAAAACATGGACGAAATTACCGATTTTGATCCCAAATTGAGTTCATCTACCAGAATTTCTGTAATAAATTGTACTTTCTCTAGCTGAATAATGTCGTATTCGTCGCGGGTAAGTTGGAGTATTTCCTGGGTTTGATTGTAGGCTTCTAAAATTTTATCCTCATTTTTTTTTATAGAAATATTTCCGTTTTGATTTATATATTCAATATAATTAAGACGGTATGCTGCTATCGATTGTGGTGAATTATGAACATTCATTACTGCAAACTCTTTTTATGGTTGCGTTGGCAAATATAGTAATCATTATAGCATTTCGAAATTATATTCGCGTAAACATTTATCAACTCCCTTGATATGTCTTACTTTGTTGATCAGATAATCGAGCACCTCCTTATTTTTTACAAACAGTATTATATCCCCCAAAAATCGGGTTTGATTTTGTATGGTAACGTTGATAGAATGCATATTGAGGTTATTTTCGTTGTTGGATATTTCTTGAGCAATATCCCGAATTAGTCCTGGACGATCTACGCCTTTTACATTAATTTTTGCCGGAAAAATATTTAAACTTTGGTTCATCCATTCTACCGGCACTGCCTTTTTGCCGTGGACTGCTAAAAATTCTTTCGCTTGTGGACATTGTGTCTGGTGAATCATGTAAACTCCATGCTTGTTTTGAAATATAACCGCATTATCGCCCGGAACCGGATTGCAGCATTGAGCCAGAAAATAATTGTTGTAAATTTGTCTTTCGTCGAGGAGAAATGATTTTTTGGGGTCGATTTCTACTTTAGTTATTGGTATATTCTCTTTTTCGTTGGTGAATTTAAAAATATTGCGAAAAAAACTTTGTGTACCTTTGGAGTGCGGATTTATTAGCTTTCGATAAATATCTTCCTGGCTGATTATTTTTTCGCCTAGTCTGAAAAATAATTCTTCGCTGCTCATTTTGTAAATCTGTTGCAGGTTTTCTGCCGCTTTTGTTTTGTTTCTTATTCCGGCATCGCTTATGATAGAATTAAATGTTTCTCTTCCTAAAATTGATACTTCCTGTCGCTTCTTTTTAAAAAAATCTTTAATGGCATCTGCTGCTTTTCGGGTTTTTACATAATCAATCCAAAATTCGTGTATTACCGGAATTTCGGCCTGATCAATTTTAACTCTTTGTCCACCATGTAGTTGATATGATACTGGCACATAGAATTTGTCTACAGTGGCACCCATGCATTTTAGACCCATTTCTGTATGAATATGAAAGGCAAAATCTAAAACAGTGCTTCCTTTTGATAGTCGTATCGGCTTTCCGTCGGGAGCAAAAACTACTATTTCGTTCGAAAAACTGGTGGTTATCTCCTTTAGAAACTCCCATGCATCAACAGAATTGCTCGATAAGTCTTCGTGAAGTCTTTTTATCCAATTGTTTTTGTAGATTTTTTCTAATCCCGATGGACTATTTTTTAAGGATAATGGTCCATGATCGTTTATCATTCTCATGCGTTCACTTAGAATTTGTATTTCTACAAATTCAAGGGGTGGTTTGGCCATAATGTCGAAAACAATGGCTTCAAATCCGTTTTTCTTTTCTAGTTTGATAAAATCGCGCAAGGAATCTTTCTGTGTTTGAAAAATATTGGTAATCTCGGCGTAGATCATGTATACCATTCTTCTTTCCATGGATTTATCGCTGGGCGAATCAAAAATAATGCGTATAGAGCGATAATTATGAATTTCATCGAGTGGTTTTTGGTTTTTGTCCATTTTTTTCCAAACGGAATACACCGATTTGCGAAAATACTCTACTCGTATTGGTATTTTTTCTGATTTTAGTTTTTCTTCAATCTTGTGTTTAATATTCTCAAATGCATCATCTCTAGCCGTTTCTACATCTTCAATCATACGCGAAATAACGTGGTAATCCTGTGGATTTGTTATTTTAAAACTGGCATCTTCGAGTTCTTGCTTTATTTTATATAAGCCGAGGCGCGCTGCAAACGGACTATAGAAAAAGGTGTTTTCGCCGGCTTTTCGTAGTTTGGAATTTGCACCTAAGCCATCAAGGGTGCGCATATTGTGAAGCCTGTCGGCAATTTTTATGTATATTACCCTAATATCATTACTTGAATTCATGATTACTTTTTGCAGGGAGAATAGTTGCTCGGCAGATAAAATCTCTTGCTGCTCTGAGCCTATTTTATTACTCTGACTGGTAATTTTCGTTAATCCATCTACAACGGCTGCAATGTGAGGGCCAAAAAGATTTTCAATGTCTTTTACGGTGTATAATCCGCCAGAATCTTCTACCACATCGTGCAAAAGCGCACAAATAACCGAATCGGTGCCAAACCCTATTTCGTTTCTCACTATTTTGGCTACTGCTATTGGATGAACAATGTATGGATCTACTTTGTTTTTGCGCATTTGACCATAATGACCATCGTAAGCTACCATTAGCGCTTTTTTTATTCTCTCAAGCTCATTCATGGGTAATTCGCCCAAAAATTCTGTTCTTATCTGGTTATAATATACATCTATCTGCTCAATATCGCTTTTTGAAAACTCACGCATAAATAATAGAAATAAAATTTGTGGCTAGTTCATAAAATTACAAAAAATATTGGAATATTGATGCCATAATCTGCTTTTTTTTCATTTTTTTTACTGAAAAACAAGAAATCTATCTTTTAATGTATATACTAGTCCTTTGGTGTTTTTGTATTTTATGAGGTAATAATACACTGCATAATCAGTTGTTTGTTTACTGTTAGATGGTTGCCATTTAAACTGAATATCATCCGAATTAAAGAGAGAAATGCCTTTGATATCAAATATTTCGATTGTGAAAGAGCTGCAAAAAACGCATTTTATCTGAAAATATTTGTCTGTTTCGATGGGCGAGAGTAGGTAAATAGCATTGGGTATCTCTATTTTTGTTTCTTTATAAAGATTTAAAATATTGGATTGATAGCTTGTTTGAAAACCACCATTGGCCTGGTTATAAGTTTCTAGTTTTACAAAATATTTTTTGGCTGCAGCGGCTTCGATATTATTGTCTTGCCAATAATCCGGAATGTAGTTTAAGGTTTCGATATCTTCGAAATTTGGACTGCTTAATCCGGCAGCGTAGAGTGTGGTTTTTTGTACATTTTCTGTAGCAGAGAATAGCTTGGATGTGGCCATTTCGAATGTATTTTCAAAAAGAAGTTGCCGGGTTTCTTTTATTACGAGCGGGCTTATATAGGCGTATTGGCCAATAATTTGCTTACATGGATTTATTGCCAATATTTGGTATTTGGGCTCTTGGGCTGCGTTAAATGGGGCTTTGTAGAGTTTTTCGGCGCTCCCAAGGCTGTCTGTATGCACAAGCCTATTGTTTTCGAAAGTTTGAAAAAGCCAAAAAGCGGGCAGATTTTCTAATACTGCATTAAAATGAATTTCTGTATTGCTGCCGTTTACTATTACACTGTCGATAGCAATATTGGTTTGTTCGCTTCGGGCTTCGAGCAAGCATAATTGATTGGAAAAGCTATTTTTGCCGTTTATTTCGGCCATTATTTTAAAGCAAAGCTTTATGCTGTCGGCGGATTCGGTTTGACTACCTTCGTAGTCGTTTATTTTGATGGTAGTTTGCCTATCTGATTCGGATGCACTGATATAATAATCCTTTGATATTGTCATGATTTTCAGTTGCATTTTTTGGTATGCTGCACCTATAGCATTGCTCCATTCTATTAGTATTTCGGAATTACAGTTTTGCAGTGTAAGTTTTTTGATGAAAAATGGTGCTATTGTTTGGCTAAGCTCGCTGTATTCGTATTCTGTACCTGAGCGCTTAAATGATGCTATCTTATAGGCATAATGATGCAAGCCAATGTTCGGATTTTGATTTATAAAACTTAGGTCGGTAAAAGTGCAAGTATTTTTCTTGTTAATTTCTGCCAGGGGCATAAATGCACTATCGGCTACAGATGATTGGTCGTATACAGTTCTGTACAGAATGTACCCGTCGATTAGCGAAGTATCGGGGCAAATCCATTCTATAAAAACTTTTTGCTCCGGATACTCTTCAACCGAAATATGTTTAAACACAGGCACCGGTAGGTGTAGTGCCTGTGTTTGAAAACCCGAAAATACAATAAATATCAGAATTATTATGCGCACTAAAATTTTGAATTGTTCTCCAAATAAAACGGTATTTGTCTTGAATTTGTTATTTGTGAAACATATATTTTTGCAGATTCAAACATTTTCTGGTAATCGCTTAGCTTCTGGTTACTTAAAAATGAAGGCAAAAATGAATTATTTGGCACTGATTTTCCGGGTTCGGTGCCTGGCATGGTAGAAAAGTATACAACGGTATTTAAGGGAGGGTTTGCCGGATATAGTCCAATTTCTCCATTCAGGCTAAATAGGGGCTCTTTGTATTGCGGTACCTGATAATCGAGAATCGCAAAGTTTGCTTGCGAACCACCGTAACGAATTTCATCATATAATCGGGTAAGCTCTATTCCGAAAAGAATAACATCATCTTGGGTTGCGATAGAATCATTGCTCAATATAAAATAATTTTTGGAACTGAATTGCTTCATCAAACCTCCAAAATAGAAGAAACTTCCTTCCTGGTTTTGCTGAATACTCTCGCCAAATTCGCGCAAGGCTTTTTCGAGTTGTGCCCGCTGTGGATTAATAAGCGTTATAATTTCGTAGTTTTGAGCCAATAGAAAGTTTTCCAGAAGCTTGGCATTTTCGGCAAAATAGGCATATTTTGGGTTGTTGTATGAATTAGCGATAAGCAAAGCCTGTTTTTTACTCTTTGCATTTTGCTTAAAATTTATCATGCGAATATCGGATGTCTCTTCACCGAAATCATTTATAGCCAGTATTTTAATTTCGTTTGCTCCAGCTTCGAGCTTAATTTCTTTTTCGATTGTAAAATCATATTCGGGCAATGGTTGGGTCGATAAAACGAATTGGGCAAGATTAGAAACTAATTTTTCGTTTACAAAAATTTGCACATTGCTTAATGCCGTTGCAGAGGTAAGGCCGAATTTTAGTTTAACATTTCCGCTGTTGCTTGTGCTTTGTGCCGTAAGCGGTACTTCCCACATAATCTTGGGCAAATCCGGGTTTTGTGGCGCTTTTACTATAAATTTACCTTCTCGCCAAAGTGCATGCAATACGCTATCGTTTCTATAAACATACATGCCTCTGCCGTCGATGTAATTTTTTTTCCATGTACCCAGGTATCGTTCACCATTGTTGTAAATTTGTTTGCCGTAGCCTTCTTTCAGGCCTTCTTTAAATTCTCCCACGTATATATTTCCGTTGGTTTCGTAGAGCATGCCTTTTCCACTATATTTACTATTAATCCACTCACCAATATATCTGTCACCATTTTTTGCAATATATGTACCATAGCCATACCAACAATCGCCACTAACACAGCCAAAACCTAGTTTTTGCAGTCTGGTAAGTTTGTCGCCAATCCAAAATCCCCTTTCAATTTTTCCATCTGCATAGTACATAACGCCTTCGCCATATATAGAGTCGTTTTCGAATTCGCCAACAAACTTGTTTTCGTTCTCGAAAATAAACTCTCCATAGCCATGCCTTAAGTCTTTTTTAAAGTATCCGGTATATTTTTCGCCATTGGAGAAGGTATGCACCCCAAAACCGTTTTTCTTGTCCATTTGCCAAAACCCACGGTATTCGCTTCCCGAAGAAAACCGGTTGATTCCATAAAAACATCGGCGGTCGTTTCTCCAGAATCCTTGATAATAGGCTCCTGAAGCCCAGTCATAAAGCCCAAATCCGGTAACACAGTCGCCGGAATTGCATCGGTCGGCCAGGGTATCCTTTTTGATGTATTTTCCGTCCATCCAATAACCTACAAGTCTGGAACCATCAATTTGGTTAAGGATGCCCAATCCGTTGGGCAGATTGTTTTTTGTTTCGCCTTCGTAAATGCAGCCCGGAAACTCAGAAAATGAGCCAAAGCTAATCTTCCCTTTTCCATTTGCACAGTTGCCTTCTAAACAGATATTTTCGTCGGTAAGTATTTTCTCTTCTTTCCAGCGATTATTTATCCAAAAACCTTTCTGACGGCTTTGCGAAGATGCATCGTAAAATGCGCCGTATCCATGACGCTGACCTTTCTCGAAGGTGCCTTCGTAATAGTCGCCGTTTGGATAGCGCATGGTACCATAGCCTTGTATGGTGTCGTGCCCCCATTCGCCCATATATACTTCACCGTTGTTAAACTCAAAGTTTCCGCGACCATGTTTTAAAGAGCCCCAAAATTGTCCGTTATATTTTGAGCCATCTGCGTAAATATAAGACCCCATGCCTTCGATGCAATTGCCCGACAAACAGCCTAGGCGCAAATAGCTAGGCCCTACAAGTATATCGTTCGCAAAAAGTACATACATTTTGGTTCCATCAGGATAATGCATAGTTCCCGACATTTCCCTTTTTCCATCATTCCAGTAGCCAAAATACTCACTTTGATCGGTATAAATCATGTGGCCGTTGCCATTGGGTAAGGCTTCTACAAGATATCCCTCGTATCGATTTCCGTTTTTGTAATGCAGGCGGCCAAAAGCAATGGGCTTTTCGTTGCGAAACCTTATAATTAGTGTATCGCCCGATTTCAGTAAAAATTTACCGTCTCCGTTTTTGCAATCTCCGCTAATACATGTGCCTGCTAATTGGCTAAATGCACTTAGTCCTAATAGAATAAATAGTTGAGTAATAATTAGTTTCTTCATAAGATTTGGTTAGACTATAGGTTTTGGGGGCAGTGACAAAATTACAAAATTAATACAGGAAAAAAATAATGTATCATTATTTTATTTTATAGTTTTTGTCATTTGCGAAATATAGCGTTTTTTATAGCAAATTGTTTGTTCATACACATAAGTTCTGTTGATAAAATGTATTTTTTGTGCATAGTAGAGCAAAATAGATGAGATTTTAAAAGAAAAAGCCCGCTAATGCAGGCTTTAGGTATTCTTTGATTTTTGTTGTATGTTGATTGGTGGTTATTTGCAAATTTTATTGCAAAGGATATTTTAAGACGCAATTAGCCAATCATAAGCTTCATCTTCGGTATCGAAAAGCTTAAATTCGAATCCTGTTTGGCTTTTTAGGCCTTTTAATACCGAGTCGGTTAGAATGCGGGTAATAATATCCCTGCTTTTTACTAAGGCTAACTTTTGAATCTTGCTATCCGACAAGGATCTGGTAACAAAATGGGCAAAACTCTGTTTAAAATACGGAGCGCCCGAATAAGTTAAAGATGACAAATTGGCGAGCAACCTATTAGGCTTTATCCGTTGAACATAATCCAGCGTGCTAAAAATTCGATTCGAAAAATTCTTTTCCCTTAGCGCAGAACTAGCTTCAGACCAGCTAATTTCCAAAGTTTCCTTATCCAAACTATTAAGTGTCTGGAAATCATCAGAATAAACAACCATTTTGAATAATATTAATAAGTTATATATGCGTTTAACTCTTCTTAGACGAATTCATTTGCTTATTCGTTGCGTTTCAATACATTTTTTTCGATTTCTTAACACATTTAGCAATATTTAAAGCTTATTTGAAACAAAACCTTCTGCATAGGCCGAAAAACTATTATCTTAGCCAACAAATTGAACAATTATGCATCAAAAACCTTTGATTTTAATTACAAATGATGATAGCTTTAGAGCAAATGGTATAAAACAATTGGTTGATTTTGTGAAAGATATGGCGAGAATTGTGGTGGTTGCGCCCAAAAATCCTATGTCGGCTAAATCGCATTCCATAACTGTTACTGAACCTTTGTGGATTCATAAAATTTCGGAAGATGATAATATCACCTGGTATCATTTAAATGGAACACCAGCCGATTGCGTTAAATTTGCCATTCACGAAGTGCTTAAAAATAAACCCGATTTGGTACTTTCGGGAATAAATCATGGGCCTAATTATTCCGTAAGTCAGTTTTATTCCGGAACTGTGGCAGGTGCAATCGAAGGTACGCTAAATGGTATTCCGTCGGTTGCTTTTTCGCTTAACGATTTTGATTCTGAAGCCGATTTCTCGAAAACAAGAGAATATATTCGTCAGATTACCCGAAATGTTTTGCAAAATCCATTACCTACTAATGTATGTTTAAATGTAAATTTTCCAAACGCAAATACCAAAACCAAAGGTTTAAAAATTTGTCGTCAGACGCATGGTAAATGGGTCGAAAAATTTATTGAACAATCGCATCCATGGGCTGGTAAATACTATTGGTTATCTGGTACTTTTACTAATTTTGAACCTGATGCAGGCGACAATGATGTATGGGCTGTAGAAAATGGTTTTGCTAGTGTATTGCCACTTAATATTGATATGACGGATTATAAGTTTATGGAATCAATAAAACATTGGGAAAGAATTGAATAGCTTTTGTAATACGGATTATGAACTGATATTTTGATTGCCTGACCGCTTAGATAGTGCAATCTAATTTATTATTTTATAGTTTATTACATTGTAGTATTTATTTTTTGCTAGATAGTAGAAATATTTCCTGAAAATGAAAAAATTGGATATATGACCAAAAAATCTTTTTGGAACGATAAGCGCACTGGTTTGCTTTCGGGTATTTTACTGCCTTTCATCGTACTTGGTTTTTTCTACGAAAGCACTAAAGCATCGCTTAGTTTTTTCGAATACATAGCCTTTTTAGATAGATTTGGGATTCTTACAAGCGTTATTGCTGTAAGTGCTTTGGTAAATTTAGCCGCTTTTTTTATTTTTTACAAAAAGCAATACGATGAATCTGTCAGGGGAATTATTTTTGCCACTATACTGATTGCGATAGGCGTGCTAATGCTTAAATTATAAGCCTACTAAGCTTTTTCTCAATTGATATTTACCTCAGCATTTTTTCAATAAATCTTACCTATAAATAACTCATTTTGCGGATATGAGGCAGATTGCTCTGCATTTCCTGTTCTTGATGAATTTTTAAAAAGTTATTTTATTTAATAAAGCATTTACTATTAAGGATTTATTATTTTGTAATGATTATTTTAGTGAAAAAATCAAACTTTTTATGCCCTAAATTTGATATAAATAGATTAATTTATTTAATTTTAGGACGTAAACTAAGTTTAGAAGCTTAAAATTCTCAAAATATGAAAAAATTTTGTTTCAGCTGGCTATTTATTCTTTTGCTTAGCGCTATAAATGTGATTGTGGCACAATCTCCTACCAGTGAGAAAAAAGCATTAAGCAATAGGATTGCCAATTATGATATGTGGGTGCAACTAAACCCCGAAACGAAAATTGTGAACGGCGACATGGTGATAAACTGGAAAAATACATCACCAGATACGATTAAGGAGCTTCATTTTCACTTGTATATGAATGCCTTTAAAAATTCGCGTTCTACTTTTTTGCAGGAAACCGGAGGCGGAATGCTTCGCGGTTTAAAAATGGACAAAGAAAAAGATAATGCTTGGGGTTATTGTAATGTACAATCTATTACCGATGTGCAGAACAATGAGCTTATTAAGCAATTTCAGTATTTTCAGCCCGATGACACAAACTCATTCGACCAGACAGTGGCTCGTTTAACGCTGAATAATCCGGTTTTGCCAAACGATTCGGTGGTGCTGAAACTGAAATTTGAAACCAAAATGCCCGTTATTTTTGCCCGTGCAGGTTTTGCTGATAACTATTTTCTCGTTGCTCAGTGGTTTCCTAAGTTAGGTGTGTATGAGCATTCAGGAATTAGAGGGGCTGAAAAAGGGAGATGGAACTGCCACCAATATCATGGACATTCGGAATTTTACGCAGATTTTAGCGTTTACAATGTAGATATTACCTTACCTGCCGATTTTGTTGTGGGTGCTACAGGTGTGCAAACCAACGAAAAATCTAAAACCGACGGAACCAAAATTCTTTCTTTTAGGGCCGATGACGTAGTAGATTTTGCCTGGACAGCTTCGCAACGCTTTAAAATTGTGAACAGCGAATGGAACGATGTAAAAATCCATTTGCTTTTGCAGCCAGAGCATTTTTCTCAGGCCGACAGGCATTTGGAAGCACTTAAGTATGCCCTAGAGTATTTCAATCAGCATGTTGGGCCGTATCCATATCCGCAAATTACTGTTGTAGACCCACCTATGAAAGGTTTTGGCTCAGCAGGAATGGAATACCCCATGTTTATTACTGCTGGTACTCTCTGGAATTTACCCAAAGGTCTTAGGTTTCCCGAAAATGTTACTATTCACGAGTTTGGTCATAATTATTTTATGGGAATACTTGCCACTAACGAATTTGAAGAAGCATGGATGGACGAAGGCATGAATACCTATTTCGAAACCAGAATTATGGATGATTATTATGGCAAAAATAACGCTTGGATTGATTTTCCATTTTATCAGGAAGGGGATTTAACCAGCAAAATAAAAGGATATAATTTTTCAGACGCAAATAAAGTGGCTCCTAGTTATTTGTATTCCTGGCATTACAACAGCGGTGGATACCGCAACGATGGCTATGGGATGATGAGTTACAATAAACCTGCTGTTTTCTTAAGCACACTCGAAAGAATGCTTGGCAGAGAAACGATGGACAATATCTGGCGAAAATACTACGATGAATGGAAATTCAAACATCCTTCTACTGAAGATTTTATTAATCTGGTGGTGGATAACGCTGCTTTAAAGTATCAGAAAAATTACAATGCAGATATTCGCGATTTTCTAAAGCAAAGTATATATGGTACTGATATTTGCGACTATACTGTGTCTGGCATTAACAACGATAATTTAACTGCCGATGCTGGCCTTTTCGACAAAAATGGAAAAATTGTGAAACTTACCGAAACCGAAAAGCCTGCTTTTAAGTATCTGGCTTCTGTGAGTCTGCAAAGGCTGGGCGAATTTGTTGTTCCGGTGGAAGTAAAAGTTACTTTTGCCAATGGTGAAGAAAAAATAACGCTTTGGGATGGAAAAAGCCGCACCCATGTTATTAAGTTTCTCAGCGACAGTAAAATTGTTTCGGCTTACATCGACCCATCACATAAAAATGTAATGGATGTGAATTTGTTGAACAATTCTTATGCTTTTAAAACCGAAAAATCTGGAATTTATAAGCTGGTTATTCAGTTTTTATTTGCAATGCAAAACTTTTTCCAATTCTTTAGCGCATTTATTTAATCTCTTAAGTATTTTGAATTATGACAATTAAACATGCATATATCAATGGGTTTCAATTAGCTGTTCGTTCGCCAAGAATGATTTTTACCCTCTATTTTACAAATTTTATCCTGGTTGCCATTTTTGCGCTGTCCTTTTATTCCACAATTAGCAGTGCCATAGGTAATTCTATGCTTTTCGATTCTTTTATGAAAGAGGAAAACAGCTTGTTCTTGCAAGACTTGCTTCACAACAACGGACAAGGAATATTGGCTATCGTTGGTCAGCTAAAATGGGCATTAATTGCATACTGGTTGCTTAATGTGTTTTTGATGGGAGGGATTATCCGTACTTTTAACAAACAAAAATATGGCTTAACTGTATTTTTTGGGGGTGCAGGTTACAATTTCCCTAGGTTTTTGGGCTTAAGCGTGCTTATTATGTTAAGCCATTTTGTGGTTTTTGCATTGGCTGCGTTATTCGGATTTTTGGGATACACTATTTTTGAAGAAAGCTTTCAAACCGAAAGAATATATGCGTTTTTGATAGCAGCGTCGATTGTATTTTATTTCATTCTTGCCATTATTTTGTTTCTTGCCTCTGATTTCGGAAAAATTTACCTTTTGCTTAACGATTCTCAGAATTTCTTTAAAGCTTATTTTAAGGCCATTGCTTTTGTTTTCAAGCGTTTTTTCAAAGTTTATGTTTTATATCTGTTATTATTGGTGGTACCTTTGGTTTTCTTCTACTTGTTTACCAAAATTAATGGTGATATTGGCATGAAAACGATTGTCGGACTAACAATGATGTTTTTTATTCAACAAATTTTTATATACATACGATTTGGTTTCAGAGTTTGGACTTTAGGTTCACTTTTCGAATATTATGCCGACGAACTATTGTTGATGAACAAAATTGCGCTCGAGAAAGAACGTTTAACTGAATTGGCCGAGCGAAAATCTGAATTATCTACTATGATTAATGTAAAAAAGGATATAAAACCTGAAGAAAAACATGAAAATACCGGTAATTCAGAAAATATTAACCAAAAATCTGTTGATTTGACAGTGGATGACGACGAAGATGATGAAATAAAAGTTGTTCCTGACGATTACGATTTTGATGCAATTAAACCTGATGCGGATATCACTCCTACACATCTAAATGAGTTCGATAAGGATGATATTGATGCAAAAGGCTGATTACTTGGTTTAAATCTTATTGTTTTTTGACCACTAATTCACGGTTATTTATTTATGCCCAATTCGTGTATTAGTGGTCAGTTTAAAACAAAATTATTCTCCTATAATCTTTACCAATACACGTTTTTTTCTCTTACCGTCGAATTCTCCATAAAAAATTTGCTCCCAAGGACCAAAATCCAGTTTCCCTTCGCTTACGGCAACAACCACTTCGCGACCCATAATGCTGCGTTTTAGGTGTGCATCGGCATTGTCCTCGTATGTATTGTGATTATATTGACTGTATGGCTTTTCGGGTGCCAAGCCTTCGAGCCATTTTTCGAAATCTTTGTGCAAGCCCGATTCATCATCGTTAATAAATACACTCGCTGTTATGTGCATTGCGTTTACTAAGCAAAGGCCCTCTTTAATGCCGCTTTCGCTTAAACATTTTTTTATTTCGGCCGTTATATTCAGCAACTCTCTTCTTTGCGTGGTATTAAACCAAAGTTCTTTTCTATATGATTTCATGCATGATATTGTTTCCGAATTTTCAAAAATACTATTTTTTGTTATGATTAGTAGTATTTGTAAAAAAAAATATCTTTTTTTTTTAATCACAATTTGTATAAGTCAAAATGTATGTAGTTACTTTATAGTCTGCCGAATTCAGATTGAATTTTTACAAAATCAAAAAAAAATGTATTTTTGTGAAAATCGGAAGAACA
>DYOH01000041.1 GCA_020720625.1 Acetofilamentum sp.
CCAGCGTTTTCTTAATTGACTTATAAACTGTTTAGTACAGTTACAGCATTTTATGAAAATCAACGCTGGCAGGGTTTTTAGACTAGACTCATTATTAAAAATATGATTTGCAAATTCTGCACAATTATCAGCCACAACTATCTTTTTAAATAATCCCCAGAGTATTTGACGTAATCCATCCACAGCTTTGGAATAATCAAAACTACGGCGGGTATAAAATTGTGGTAGTAAATTTGTCGCTCGTTCAATTGGACCTGCTACTAATTGATGAAAATAACTTATAAATGCTGCAAATGCAATAAAATCTGTTGTCGGTTGGAGCTTTTTTTTATAGACATCAATAGTGTAGCTCAATGTCTGAAAAGTATAGAAACTAATGCCAACAGGAAGTAGAATAATAAGACTGCTTGCATGTATTCTAACACCAAAAATGGAAAAAGCAGATATGAAATTATCTAAAAAGAAATTGTAATATTTAAAAAAAACCAAAAATCCAAGATTAACAAATATACTAAAAATGAGCAATTTTTTTCTTTTTAATTGCTCCTCAGTTTTTGAAAGAGCAATACCAATTGAATAATCAACAAGCGTGCTAAAAAGTATTAAAGATAAGAAACGCCAATCCCACCAACCATAAAATAAATAACTCGCAGCCACTATTAAAAGATTTTGGAGTTTAATGTTTTTCTCAAATACAAACCAATATAAAACAAATACTATTGGTAAAAAAATGGCAAAATCTATTGAATTAAATAGCATTTATCAGTAATTTTATTTTAAGATTTTTTACAAATATGATTAAAAATTTGATAATAATGTGCTTCGTCAGAACTAATGCAATCAATATAAATCTATCTTAAATTAATTATTTCCATTAATGAAGAATGAAAATTTGCTGGCCTGAAATTTTTTTTTGCTGAAATGAGTGCATTTTGCGACAATTTCAGCAATTTTGATTTATCAGCTATTAGCATCTCCATTTTATCCATCAAATCAGTTTCATTTTTTGCTTTGAAAATATAACCGTTATAACCGTTTTCTATGTAACAGGCAGTTCCGTTGCTATCGCTGCAAATTACAGGAACACCATGCGCAAGCGCCTCTACCGGCGAATAAGAAGCAGGCTCGTCAAATGCCGGAAGTACAAATATATCATGTAGTAAATACTGATTTATTAGTGCTTCATAGTTCGATTCAAAGTTAATTTTTACATTTTCGCCTAGATTATTTTCATTGATAAATAAGTTTATTTCCATTAAATAGGTTTTATCGGCCGGTTCGCCAAAAATGGATAATTGTAATTTAAAACCTTTGTCTATTAGGTTCTTAATTGTTTTTATCAAAATTAAATGGTCTTTTCTTTTTACAATTTTGCCGATACTTAATATTCTTATTATACTGTAATTCTTGGGTTTAATTTCTTCTATCGCCGGAAAGACAAACGGCAGATAATAAATAGAATCTATTCCTAGGTTCTTAAATAAATCGTAGCTTATTTTAATTGGCGTGATATACCCTTTCATGCCTGTGAATTTACAAATGAATAATGTCAATTTTAATAATTGTCGTGAACCGAAAAGATTGTCTTTATTCGTTTGCAATAGTTGAAATACTTTAATATTCTTATTTCGTAGACGCCATATTGTAGATATGGCCAATAAATTCTGATAGGCTTTCAGTAATACAACATCTGGTTTAAATTTTTTTATTAAATAGTTTAATTCTTTATTCGGAGCCTCTAGTCTTAATTCCAAATCAGTTTTTAATTGGTTTTTTTTGAAGATTCCTAGCGCTTTAGAGAAAAACGCAGAAACAGCTGAAAGTGGAAACTGAATTAAATCTACATTTTCGTAATATTCTGATTTTCCCTTATAAAGTACCGCTACTTTTACCTTATGGCCTTTGTTTTGCAAGGCCATTAGGCTATGATATAAATTGGTATGAAATCGTGGAGCTACTACGAGTATTTTCATAAGCTAGTTAGATTGCTGAAAAAAAAGGTTTTCGATAATGGTGTTAAACTGTTTTTCGATGTTCGCTAATAAATGATTTTCAATAAAATACTCATAATGACGTTGGCCCATTTCTTCAGTTTTTTCATTCTCTGTATAATACTTTTCTATCGATTCGCTTAGCCCGATAATATTGTTTTCGGCATAAATGCCGCAATTATGGTCGGTTAAATAGTTATCCGGATTTACATTTAAAGAGAAAACAGGCACCGATGCTGCGGCGGCTTGTAAAAATGTATTTGGAAATCCTTCGGCTACCGAGGTATTCACAAAAATTTTTGCCGAATCAAAGTATTTTTGAATCTGATGAAAAGGTACTTCTGGTATAAATATCAAGTTAGACATATTTTGAGCAGTTTTGTGTAATGCATTATATTCTTTTTGAAATGTACTATTGCCGGGGCAAATCATCAGAAACTGTATGTCCGTTAATTCTTTTGCTATTTTTAAGAATAAATCTGGTTGCTTTATGGGATCGTACCTTCCAACCCAAAGTACATAAGTTTTTGGGATTAATTCTTTGGGCAATTGCTTTAAACCGTTTTTAAGTAATATGGCATTTATTCCATGGTTTATTTGTAATAGTGCCCGATGCTCTTTGCTTTGGGTAATTATAATATCTGCCTTTTCGAGTCCAAATTCGAAAAGCCGGCCTCTGATTCCATTTTGTTTAATCCATTCCTTATTTACTTCGAGCAGCGAAGCAGTGCGGTGCAAGTGTTTTTTCTGGAATAGTTTTTTGTAAATAGCCATAATAAAAAGCCATGAAGCTGCCGAACTGCTTACTATCAAATCCGGATTTACTTTTACTAGCAGAATAAACAGGGACAACATTTTTATTGTTTTTTTGATGTTGTTTTCCTTGGCAGGTAGGTTGTAAGTTTTGTAGAATTGAATATTCCCGGAAACTATTTTTTTCTTTTGGCCATAATCGCCTACTATAAATGAAACTTCGAACTTATTGTTTTTTGAAATTGCATTTGCCAGATAGTACATTTGCAGTTCTGCGCCACCGTGGGTTACGTTTGGTGTTTCAAAAAAGAACTCGTATGAATTTAGCGAAATAAATACTATTTTTTTTTTCATGCTTCTTATTTTTTATAAGCAGACCATTGCTTATACCATTGATTGAAATTGATGATTCGCCAAAAGTATGACGAATAATCTGCTTTTTTGTCTTGATGGAGTTGCCAAAATGTAAGCATTTCTTTTTTATCGTAATATTCAAAAGCATCAAAATAAAATATCTGCTCATAAGCGAAATTCTTCAGTTCATCTCGAAAATATATTCCAAGAGGTACTCCAAAACCTTGTTTTTTGCGGTATATTATTTCTTTGGGTAAAAAATGCTTAAAACTCTCTTTGAGTATATATTTATTGGTTAAATAATGAATTTTCAGGTTTACAGGCAAACTATTCGCATATTCCACAAGACGGTAATCCAGAAATGGCACTCTACCTTCAATAGTATGAGCCATGGTGGCTCTGTCTTCTTTTACGAGCAAATCGGCTGGCAGGTAATAATTCTGGTCGAAACTTAATGCATTATTCAGCATCCTTTTCTGTTCAAAAAAGCCTTCGATTTGGGAATATTTGCTTAAATCGTAGTATTCTTCTTTATTCCCTCTTGCTAAGTAGCTGGTTAGTTTGCTATAGAGTTCCGCTTGATTTCTCGATCGAAATAATAGCTGTATTTTCTGAGCGTCGGATTTGTTAATAAATTGATAGTTTGTCGAAATTAAATATTTTAGAGAGTTTGGTAGTCTATTTAAGGCTGCGAGAATTAAAAATTTGTTGTATCTTCTGTAACCGCCAAAAATTTCGTCGCTTCCAGTGCCCGAAAGTACTACTTTTACATAATTGGATGCTACTTTCGAAACAAGATAGGTCGGAATCATGGATTCGTCGCCAAATGGTTCGTCAAAAAAATAGGCTAATTTGGATGTCAGATTTTCTACATCCCGAGCGCTAAATGCTACTTCATGGTGCGATGTATTAAATATCTTAGCCACCATAGCTGCATATTGCGATTCATTTGCTTCTTCTTTGTCGAACTTTACCGAAAATGTATTCAAATGTGCCAAATGTTTTTTCATGAAATAGACAATCACCGAACTGTCAATCCCTCCCGATAAAAATGCTCCCAGATCTACATCGGAGAGTAATCTTTTTGTTACGGCATCTTCAAGCAATGAATATATTTTTTTTGAAGCTTCTTGTTTTGATACATTAATTTCAGAAAATATTGGTTTCCAGTATTTGTATCGGGTAGTAATTTTTTTCTCGCCCAGATGATATATCATGTTTTCGCCAGGCGATAATTTTTGTGCCTTCTCCAGAATAGATTGCTCTGTTGATGTGTATCCAAAAATAAGAAAATGATTGAGTGCATCTTTGTTTATTTCGAAACTTAATCCTAATTCAAGTAGCGCTTTTAGCTCCGATGAAAACACAAATCTTTTTTCATCCATAAAAAAATACAAGGGCTTTATGCCTAGGCGGTCGCGCGATAAGAATAAGATGTTTTTGCTTGAATCGTACAAGCAAAAAGCCCACATGCCATTAAATTTTTGGGTGCATTCTTCGCCCCAAGCAAGATAGGCAGCAAGGATTAATTCTGTATCCGAATTACTTGAAAAACGGTAATTCTTTTCGGTTAATTCGGCTTTTAGCTCGCGGTAATTGTATATTTCACCATTATATACAATACCCACCTGTGTGTTTGGGATATTTTCGGGATAGAATTTTTCGGAGCAAGCACCTGAATCTTTGCAATAGAACATGGGTTGATGTCCGGCCGGCGACAAATCAAGTATTGATAGTCTTCTATGTATCAGACTAACAACCGGATTATGGAAAATACCTTCATCGTCGGTTCCCCTGTGTGCTATTAGTTTACTAGCATTCTTTAGTTTTTCTGGTTCATAAAAGTTGCTGCCCAAAATTCCGCACATATTAATTACTTTGATTATTAATAGCCATAATACTCTTTATACCAACGTATAAACTTCGAAATTCCTTCTTTTACGCTGGTTGTTGGCCGATAATCAAAATCCGCTGCCAAGGCATTGGAGTTTGCCAGCGAAACTGCAATATCGCCTGCTTGCATGGGCAGATATTCTTTGATAGCCTTTTTACTTAAATTATTTTCTATTTCAGTAATAAAATCTACCAGATTGATGGTATTTTGGTTTCCGATATTATAAATTTTAAACGCTGCTTGCGAACTCGAAGTTTCAGGTAAATCCGAATTCCATTCGGGGTTGCGCTTCGCGGGTTTGAATATAACTTTTGATATACCTTTTACAATATCATCAATATAGGTAAAGTCGCGCCGCATTTCACCATTATTAAATACCTTTATTGTTGTATTTTCGAGTATCGACTTTGTGAATAGAAACAAGGCCATATCCGGCCTTCCCCAAGGACCATAAACAGAGAAAAATCTTAATCCAGTAGTCGGAATTTTAAATAAATGACTATATGCATGCGCCATTAACTCGTTCGATTTTTTTGATGCTGCATATAAACTTGCAGGATGCTCTGTGGCCGAATTTTCGGAGAATGGTATTTTCGTGTTCAACCCGTAAACACTAGAACTACTGGCATATACAAAATGGTTGATACCAAAATAGCGCACTGCTTCAAGCAGATTTACATAACTTATAATATTATTATCCACGTAATCGTCGGGATGACTTAAACTATGGCGCACGCCTGCTTGGGCGGCCAAATGGCAAACGTATTCAAATTGATGTTTTTCAAATAATTCAAACAGACCTTTTTTGTCTTTTAAATCGAGTTGTATAAAAGTATAATGCACTTTTTTTTTGCTTGCAATTTCTTTGTTGTATGCAATTTCTCCTTTTTCGATGCCGGCATTTTTTAAGCGATCGTATTTTAAATCTACATCGTAGTAACTGTTGATACTGTCCAGGCCCAAAATTTGATTATCTTCATCTTCTGATAGATAATTTACCAGATGGTAACCAATAAACCCTGCTGTACCTGTAATGAGTATTTTTTTCATAATGTTGAGTGTTTTCTTATTTTAGGATAGTATGCTATGTATATATGCTGCATAATCGTATGCTATTAATTCTTTTCGGTGATTATGATTGATATATTGATGTCCATTTTGTCCAAATTCGGCTAAGAGTGTCTGCTCATTTTTCATTTTTGTAAATTGGTCAAAAAACGCATCCTTGCTACCATTGGAGAAATAGCCCGCTTTTTGCTCGCTTATAATATTGTCGGGGTTTACCATAAAGCTTAGAATGGCGCATCTGTGCTGCATTGCTTCTGCCATGGTATTTGAAAAGCCTTCCTGAAATGAACTCAATATATATATTTTCGATTGTTTATAATAATTTGATATTTCGTTATTTGCTACATAACCTAGATATTGGATATTCTGTTGTTTCAATGCTGCAGTTTTTATTCGTATTCCATATTTTTTTTCTTTGCGCGCTTCTGGGCCAATCATAATAAAACTTTCTTCGGGATTTCTTTTTGCCAATTCCAAAAATAATTCTGCATTTTTTAGCTTTGATAAGCGGCCAACCCATAATATATATTTTTTTTCAATGATAGGCTCATAGTTTAAATCAAGCTTTTCCGGCACAATGTTTTTTAATAAATAATCAGGGCTTCGTTTGCGATGCTCCTTGAATAATAGGCCTTGCTGATGGGTTTGAGCACTTATATAATTTGCCTTTTTATATGCAAGCTGCATTAATAAACTTGTAAAAATACCTAAATTAGAAATACTGCTACCTAGGCTTATCTCTGTTTCGGAAGCAAGCATGTAAAAAACTTTTTTTCGGAGAAAAAACCTGAGGTATAAAAGAACTATTGCCACACCGAAATCTGCCGACCTGAAAATATACAAACTTGCATCTACTTTTTTTAATTCTTTCAATAATTTGTAGGCTTTTAATACAATATGCTCTTTAAATTTTGCAACTTTTATTATACTTACACCCCCAATAATTTCCGGATTTGGATTAGCGCTGTAAAAAACCGTAAAATGCACATCAAATTCTTTTTTTGCCAATTCTTTACTTATTAAGTAGGCCTGATATTGTGCTCCTCCAATATTTTCTACATCACTTTGTTCTTCCGGATTAAATAAATAATAAGCGCCGGGAACTACAAAACAAATTTTGTGCTTTTTCATTCGTGTTTGTTCTGAGTATACTTTTTATACCTTAAATAAAATATATTTTTGTGTTGGCTATTCATTTATTCGTTATGATTACGCAAATACCATTTGTTTAGCCTTTCTTCTAAAATTAAATGTATTTAGTAAACTGACTTTTGATGCACTGCTTATGCTCATAAAGCTTTTTAAACGGTTTTAAAGGTAGAAATATTTTTTATCATGCCCGATGTAAATAAAAATTATTGTAAAACAGAAACAAATTTGCATCAAAGGAATAATACCGATTTAACTTTTGAGCGTGGCCAATTACTGTTTTGTTTCATTTTACTTTTAAACCAAGTGCTGAATATATTAGCTATTAGCTCGTTTTACTAATTTATCTGGCAATAAAGGATATTTCTGCGCAATTAAAAAAATATCTTATCTTTGCAATCTTTATACCATTTGTGCGCTAATGAAAATAATATCTTACAATGTAAACGGCATAAGGGCAGCATTAAATAAAGGCTTTGCCGATTGGATTAAATCGGAAAAGCCGGATATTTTATGTATACAAGAAACCAAAGCTCAACCCAAACAAATCGACAGCGATTTGTTTGCAGAGCTAGGATATAAATCGTACTGGTTTTCGGCACAGAAGAAAGGTTATAGTGGCGTAGGTATTCTGAGCAAAATAGAGCCAAAGCATGTGGAATACGGCATGGGTATCGAAAAATACGACACGGAAGGCCGTTTTATCTTGGCCGATTTCGATCATTTCTCCGTGGCAAGTATTTATCATCCATCAGGATCAAGCGGAAACGATAGGCAAGCATTTAAAATGCAGTGGCTGCAAGATTTTAGTAATTATATTGTAAATCTGAAAACTAAAATCCCAAATCTTATATTATCCGGCGACTACAACATTTGTCGTTTATGGATAGATATACACAACCCTGAAAAACAATTGGATGCATCGGGCTTTTTGCCCGAAGAACGAGAGTGGTTCGATGGATTTATAGACATCGGATTTTGCGACTCTTTGCGCATGTTTAGTAACGAACCTAAGCAATACAGTTGGTGGAGCTATAGGGCAGGAGCAAGGCAGAAAAATTTGGGTTGGCGTATCGACTATCATTTGGTTTCCGATAGCATTAAACAACATTAAACAACTGCATTTATCAGACCAATGGCAATGCATAGCGATCATTGTCCGGTAGGAATAGAAATAAATTTTTAGCTTATAAAATAATATTATTACTTTTGTCCGATTTTTTTAAAAGAATGAATTACAATCAAAAACATAAGTTCACGATAAATTATACTGCACTTCCAGTGGGAGAGCATCGGTATGAATATCATATAGATGGCAGCTTTTTTGCCGATTACGACTATAGTTCAGTGAATGATGCTGATTTATCTATACATCTGATTTTCAAGAAAGAATCGGAACGTCTATTTGAGTTACAGTTTCATATCACCGGCACAGTTATGGTTCAGTGCGACAGATGTTTGAGTAACTACGCACAGAAAGTGAACATAAAAGAACTACTCTTTGTAAAATTAGGGGAAGAATATCTCGAAGAATCCGACGATAAAATTACATGGCCCGAGAATAAGCCTTTATTCGATTTAGAGCCCCATATACACGATTATGTGGAACTAAGCATACCCTATCATAAAGTGCATCCCAAAAATGCCAAAGGTGAATACGCCTGCGATCCGGAGATGGTAGAAAAACTCAATCAATATTTAATAGATAATAAAGAGAAAGATAAGAGTAATAATGAAACTGACCCACGTTGGGATCAGTTAAAAGATTTACTCAATTAAAAGGTTTAATTAATTAAAATCAGTGAAAAATGGCACATCCTAAGTCGAGAACTTCAAAACAGAGAAAACACAAAAGAAGAACACACCAAAAAGCAGCTATTCCTACATTGGCTACTTGCTCAAACTGCGGCGCTAGCGTACAATACCACAGAGTATGTCCCGAATGCGGATACTACAGAGGTAAGCTCGCTATTGATATGGAAAAAGTAGAATAAGGTGTAATTAAAATTTTGTACCATGAGAATTGGTTTAGATATTCTGGGAGGCGATTATGCACCTGAAGCAGCTGTGAAAGGTGCATTGCTCGCTGCCGAAGAACTTCGTGAAAACGAAACGCTGGTTTTGATTGGCCCAAAAGACAAGGCCATTGAAATAATGGGTGGTGTGGATAAAATTCCTGCCCGTGTTGAATTTGTTGATACCCCCGAAGGTATTGATATGGGTGCAAATCCTTACAAAAGTTATGTAAGTATGCCCAATGCAACAATACCATTGGGTTTTCAGCTTTTAAAAGAAAAGAAAATTGATGTTTTTGCCAGTGCCGGGAATACCGGTGCCATGATGGTTGGAGCATCTACGGTGATAAAAAGTGTCGAAGGTGTTTTACGCCCGGCTATTGCAGGTATTCTGCCAAAGCCAAACGGAGGCTTATCTATTATCTTGGATGTTGGCCTTAATCCGGATGCAAAACCTGATGTATTATTACAATACGGAGTTATTGGTTCATTATATGCAAAATACGTATATGGCATTGAACATCCCGAAGTGGCCCTCCTGAATATTGGCGAAGAGCCTGGAAAGGGTAATTTGGTGGCCAAAGCTGCTTATGAGCTGATGACATCATGCAAGCAAATCATTTTTAAAGGAAATATAGAAGGGAGCGACTTCTTTAAAGATTCTATGCCCGATGTGATTGTTACCGATGGCTTTGTGGGAAATATCGTGCTAAAACAGGCCGAAGCATTTTATGTATTACTCCTTAAATCGCATGCCGACAAAGAATTTGTGGAACGATTTAATTACGAAAATCATGGCGGATCGCCGGTTTTAGGCCTTAATTCTAATGTGCTTATTGCCCATGGTAAATCTACACCTAAGGCTATTAAAAGCCTTATTTTGCAATCCAGACCTATCGTGGAAGCTAGTTTAGCAGTAAAATTTAAAGTTATTTTTGATGACATACAGAGTTAAAGCGGCAATTACCGGGGTGGCTGCGCATTTGCCCGAATACGTGCTTACAAACGAGGAACTATCCAGAATGGTGGATACTTCAGACGAGTGGATTATGACACGTATCGGAATTAAAGAACGCAGAATTCTTAGAGAACCCGGTAAAGCTACTTCTGATTTGGGGGCCGAAGCTGTGCGAAAGCTATTGCTTAAAACAAATACCCAAGCCAACGAAATCTCTTTGCTACTTTGTGCTACGGTTACTCCCGACATGCAATTTCCCGCCACAGCAAACATTATTAGTGATAAAGTGGGAATTAAAAATGCATTTAGTTTTGATATTAATGCCGGTTGTTCAGGCTTTATTTATACCCTCGAAACGGCACGTCGTTTTATCGAAAGCGGACAACATAAAAAAGTGATTGTTGTGGGTGCCGAAAAAATGTCATCAATTGTGGATTACTCCGATAGAACTACTTGCCCCATTTTTGGCGATGGTGCGGCGGCTGTTTTGCTTGAACCCGCAACCGACGATAATTATATTATTGATAGTATGTTGCAGGTAGATGGCGCTGGTAGAAAATGGTTACATCAGAAAGCCGGTGGTTCTTTAAAACCTGCTTCTTTCGAAACGGTGGCGGCTAAAGAGCATTTTATTTATCAGGAAGGACAGCCGGTATTCAAAGCTGCGGTTTCTAATATGGCCGATATTTCTGTTGAAATGATGAAAAAACATCAACTTACTGCCGATACCCTGCAGTGGCTGGTCCCTCACCAGGCCAATATGCGCATTATCGAAGCTACCGCTCGTAGAATGGGTATACAAAAAGAGCAAGTGATGATTAATATTGAACGTTACGGAAATACAACTTCGGCTACAATACCCCTCTGTTTATGGGAGTGGGAAAATAAGTTAAAGAAGGGTGATAATGTTATTCTTGCCGCATTTGGTGCGGGTTTTACTTGGGGTGCAATATATTTGAAATGGGCATACAACACAAATTAGTTTTTAAATTTTATATTAATTTTTATCTTAGTGGCTGCTTAAAGATTAATCCTATGCATGATTAATAATTGAAGCAGCTTTTTTATTTATTTAAACTTTATCTATGGATTTCAAAGAATTACAGGATTTTATTAAATCCATTGTACGTTCAGGAGCTTCTGAAGTGAATATTGAAACAGCCGATTTTAAGCTTTCCGTTAAAACTCCTGAAAAAGGAAAATCAGGACAACAAATGGAACAGCAGCCAATTATTCATCAGTATGCAATGCCTCAGCAGCCCCTTAATTATGTTACATCATCGCATGCTAATCAGCAGATGATGAATCAGGCAGCAAATCAAAATCAGACTACTGCAACTCAGAGACCCGAAGAGAATGCCCAGTACCTTACTGTGAAATCGCCAATGGTGGGCACTTTCTATCGTAAACCTGCACCCAACAAGCCCGACTTTGTAAATGTGGGTGATGTAATTAATTCCGGACAAGTTATATGCATTATTGAGGCCATGAAGCTATTCAACGAAATTGAATCCGAAATTTCCGGAAAAATTATCAAAATTCTCGTTGATGATGTTTCTCCAGTAGAGTTTGATCAACCACTGTTTTTAGTGGATCCGTCGTAATTTTTATTTAAAGAGTCTAGCATGTTTAAAAAAATTCTTATAGCCAACAGAGGCGAAATTGCCCTCAGGGTAATTCGTACCTGCAAAGAAATGGGCATAAAAACCGTGGCGGTTTATTCTAAGGCCGATAAAGACAGTTTGCATGTGCGTTTTGCCGATGAGGCTGTATGTATTGGCCCGGCTCCAAGCAAACAATCTTATCTGGATATTCCTAGCATTATTGCTGCCGCCGAAATTACAAATGCCGATGCCATTCATCCGGGGTATGGATTCCTGGCGGAGAACTCCAAATTTGCCAAAATTTGTACCGAACACGACATCAAATTTATTGGCCCTACGGCCGATATGATCGACAAAATGGGCGACAAGGCTACTGCAAAACAAACCATGCGCGGAGCTGGTGTGCCTACAATACCCGGTAGCGATGGTATTCTCGAAGATTTTAGCGAAGCTAAAATGCTGGCCCTTGAGATGGGATTTCCGGTTATTCTTAAAGCTACTGCCGGTGGTGGTGGAAAAGGTATGCGGGTGGTTTGGCGTATCGAAGACCTCGAACATGCCTGGGATGCGGCCAAACAAGAATCGGGTGCCGCTTTTGGTAACGATGGCCTATATATCGAGAAGTATATTGAAGAACCTAAACATATCGAAATTCAAATCATTGGCGACCAATACGGTAATGCTAGTCACCTCTCGGAGAGAGATTGCTCTATTCAAAGGAGGCATCAGAAACTTATCGAAGAAACTCCTTCGCCAATTATGACCAACGAACTACGCGAAAAAATGGGCGATGCCGCAGTAGCTGCCGCTAAAGCCATTAGCTACGAAGGGGTCGGAACAATTGAGTTTCTTGTTGATAAGCATCTCAATTTCTACTTTATGGAAATGAATACCCGTATTCAGGTAGAACATCCCATTACCGAAGAAGTGATTCATTTTGATCTTATCCGCGAGCAAATTAAGGTGGCCGCTGGGGTTAATATCTCCGGAAGAAATTACTACCCCGAAATGCACGCCATAGAATGCCGAATTAATGCCGAAGATCCATATCACAATTTTCGTCCATCACCCGGTAAAATTACCACATTTCATTCGCCCGGCGGACATGGCATCAGGGTAGATACCCATGCTTATGCCGGATATCTGATTCCGCCCAATTACGATTCTATGATTGCAAAGCTTATTGCTGTGGCCAGAACACGCGAAGAGGCCATTGCCAAAATGCTCAGGGCGCTCGACGAATTTGTTATCGAAGGCGTGGACACAACCATTCCTATTCATAAAGCTATTTTGCAGGACGACAGATTCCGTTTTGGCGAATATACCACCAAATTTATGGAGGAGTTTGTCTTTAAGAAACCATAAATCTTTTTACCCTACAATAAAAAACGGTGTTGCTGCATGGCAACACCGTTTTTTATTAATGTTGTTTTTATTCCTATTGATTATGGCTGAGAAAATGAACCCCTAATCCCACTGTATTTAATTTTGAGGACTGTGAAGATTGACTATACATGCTGATAACTATATTTTGTAGTATTTGAATATGCTTTCCTAAAGTAATGTGAGCAATTAATGTTGATATTCGAATAAATGCAATGTTTTTTGTAGAGTAGATTTCTGTAAACAAACATCAGTTTTTACTAATTTATGGTCTACGAACCTTGTATAGCCTAGCGTTTTAATAATCTGGTATTTATTTAAATATCATGGTATTTTATTTTATTAAATTGAAAGTATAAAACACCTAGTTTAAACTAATAAGCCATATTTCGTGTTAATTGAATAGATTTCATTTTGTTATTAAAAATAATATTCGTAATTTTCTAAAACAAAAAAGCGATTCCTTTCGGAACCGCTTTGAATGTTTTCACAACGGAATAATCCTTATTGTGATTAGCTTCGTTTTGTGTTGTAAATGTAAAACAAAAAAAGTAATATACCAAATGGTATGAAAAAAATTTTAGGTTTAGACTTAGGAACGGCATCCATTGGGTGGGCTTTAGTTAGTGAAGCAGAGAACGAAAAAGAGAGATCGAAGATTGAAAAGCTAGGAGTTAGGATAATTCATTATGGTGATAATTTAAAAGTTGTAGATAGAAAGAGCAATAAATTGACGGAGCCTCGAGACCCTGTTAGTGATTTTGCAGGCGGAAAGGGATTGAGTTCAAATGCAGGAAGAACTCAAAAAAGAGGTGCGCGTAGAAATTTGAAGAGGTATCAAATTAGGCGAGCTGAATTGATTAGAATTTTAAAAGAAAATAATTTTCTTCAAGATAATTCTCTTTTGAGTGAGAATGGAAGTGGAACAACGTTTCATACTCTAGCAATAAGAGCGAAAGCTACAAAGCAACAAATAACAAAGGAAGAATTTGCTAAAGTATTGCTGATGCTAAATAAAAAAAGAGGTTACAAAAGTAGCAGAAAAGCTAAGCAGGATGATGATGGTACTAGTGTAAATGGAATGGAGGTGGCCATACATTTATATGAGAATGAACTTACACCTGGGCAATATACCTATACTCTGCTAAAATCAAATGAAAAGGATATACCTGATTACTATCGCTCTGACTTACAATCGGAATTTGATAGAATATGGATTTTTCAGAGCAAATTTTATCCTAATCTGCTTACCGAGGAGCTATATAAAGATGTGTTTGGCAAGAGCAAAGGGCAGACTTGGAGTATTCTAAGTAAGGCGCTTAAACTTGAGAGTATTAAGCAATCTGGAAAACCCGCAGAAATTAAATTAGAAAGATATTTGTGGAGAAACCTTGCTGTTGAAAAGGAAATGGAGTTAGAAAAGCTATCGGTAGTTTTTCAGGAAATTAATTCACAGATAAATAGTTCTAGCGGATATTTGGGAGCTATTAGCGACAGAAGTAAAGAATTATATTTTAAAAAAATTACTGTAGGAGAATATTTATTTAATCAAATTAAACAAAATCCTCATACTAGGTTAAAGAATCAAGTTTTTTACCGCCAAGATTATTTAGATGAGTTTAATATAATATGGGAAAAGCAAAAAGAATTCTATCCTGAACTGACCGAACAATTAAAATCGTTGATCAGAGATGTAGTTATATTTTATCAAAGAAGACTTAGATCCCAAAAGCATTTGATTAGTGAATGTCGGTTTGAAAATCATCATAAAGTTATTCCAAAATCTTCACCTTTATTTCAAGAATTTAAAATTTGGTCTATTCTGAATAATTTGGAACTCAGAAATATTGAAACTGGTGAGCGTTTTTCTCTAGAATTAGAAAACAAGGAACTTCTTTTTAATGAATTAAATATAAAACCAAAGCTTTCATCTGAAGATATTTTAAAACTTTTGGTTAATAACTATAAACAGTATGAGTTAAACTATAAAGAACTTGAAGGTAACAGAACAAATGCAGCATTATATGATGCATATTTCAAAATGTTTTTTTCAGAAGATGAATTAAGCTATATGCAGAAAAAGAGTGCATCAGATATTAATGAGATCATTAGTTCTAGATTTCTTGAATTGGGCATTGAAACTGGAATACTATTTTTGGACTACACATTAGAAAAGGATGATTTCGATAAACAACCTCTACTGCAATTATGGCATTTATTATATTCTTTTGATGGTGATAACTCAAGGACGGGTGATGAAAAACTAATACAAAAGTTGACTAGCAAATTTGGTTTTTCAATAGAAAATGCTCAGATAATGGCCAAAATAAACTTTATAAATGATTATGGAAGCTTAAGCAGTAAAGCGATACGAAAAGTAATGCCATATTTGAGTCAAGGACAGCGATATGATGAAGCATGCTATTTAGCCAAATATAATCATTCCTATTCATTAACGAAGGAAGAACTTTCAAATAGAACTTTACAAGGAAGATTAGAATTACTAAGCAAGAATTCTTTGAGGAATCCAATGGTGGAGAAAATTCTAAATCAAATGGTGCATGTTGTTAATGGCATTATTGATGATAAAACTCTTGGTAGGCCGGACGAAATTAGGCTGGAGCTCGCTAGAGAGCTTAAATATTCAGCTGATGAAAGAAGAAAAATGACAGAAGGAATTGCTAAGGCTACCAAAGAACATGAGGAATATAGAAAGGTATTAGAAAATGAATTTGGTATTTCCAAAGTAACGCGCAACGACCTAATCAGGTATAAATTATGGTTGGAATTAGAACCAAATGGATATAAAACCCTTTATACAAATACTTATATACCCAAAGAAAAGCTTTTTTCTAAAGAGTTTGACATAGAGCATATCATACCGAAAGCAAGATTGTTTGATGATTCGTTTTCTAATAAAACACTAGCTAAAAGAGAAATAAATTTGGCAAAGAAAGACGAAACAGCTTATGATTTTTTGAGTAATTATTTGAATAAAGAGGAGTTTGAGCAATATTTAAGTCGAATAAACCTATTGTACAAAAACAAGCAAATAAGTAAAGCAAAATATAATAAGCTTAAAATGAAAGGCGATGAGTTACCGGAGGATTTTATTGAACGCGATTTAAGAAATACACAATATATTGCTAAGAAGGCCAACGAAATGCTCGAACAAGTGGTAAGAACAGTTAACACTACAACCGGAAGCATTACAGATAGATTAAGGCAAGATTGGGATTTAGTGAACATAATGCAAGAAATTAATTTGCACAAGTATGAAAAGCTAGGATTGGTTAAGCTTGTGCAAGGAAAAGATGGGCGCATAGAAAAGCAGATTCAGGATTGGTCAAAAAGAAACGATCATCGCCATCATGCGGTAGATGCTCTTGCTGTTGCTTTTACTACTCATAGTCATGTGCAATACTTAAACAATCTAAATGCTCGGAAAGATTCTTCTAATAAGAAGCATGCAAGTATTATAGGTATAGAACAGAAATATTTGTATAGAAACGAAAAGGGAAAATTGTTGTTTAAACCTCCGATGCCAATAAATGTATTTCGTGAAGAGGCTAAAAGGCAAATAGAAAATATTTTGATTTCATTCAAGGCATCAAATAAAGTTGTTACAAGAAATATGAATAAAATAAAGATAAAGGGGAAAGACAATTATAAAACTCAAATTACTCTTACGCCCCGAGGGCAGTTGCATAAAGAAAGCTTTTACGGTAGCATTAAAAGATATGCAAATTACCGATAAGCAGTTTGGCATGATAGAGCTATTTTATGGCAAAAAAGTAAAAGATAACCCCGATATGCCGCAACAATTGAGCATGTTTTAGTATCGATTATTTTTAGTTATGGCGTTTTAGAATAAAAATGCGTTTGCCTTTGAAAAAGATTCAAAAACAAACGCAGAAAATGAAAATTGGTCTTTACAGAAACTAGCTTAACAAAAACAATGTTGTTTTTTTATTCCAAATTAGCCTTTAACTTATTGGTTGGCAGTTAATACAACTGAGGTATGCTGCGACCAATATGTCAAAGATACAAAACGAAAGCTAATCACAACGAAAAAGCACTTGAAACGCAAATAGATAAAGCTGCGACCAATATGTCAAAGATACAAAACGAAAGCTAATCACAACCCGTTCATCTCGGCTACGCTCGATGACCGGGCTGCGACCAATATGTCAAAGATACAAAACGAAAGCTAATCACAACCGAAAGCATTTCAGGCTTTAATTAGAAAAAGCTGCGACCAATATGTCAAAGATACAAAACGATGTAAATTGCAAATTACATGAGTCTTTCGGCTTTAGCCTAAAAATAAAATTGTTTGCGCAAAAGCCCAACATTTTCGGCGCATTTTACAATGGCATAAATGCCGTTGCTGGTGATGAGCGTTTTTCGCACAATACTTTTCAAAAGCTACTAATATTTTGGATATAAATGATTATTTTAAAAATTAAGCGCTGTTTGCATGCTATCTACTATAAAAATATACATATTACTATTTTATTAAATATCATGCTTGTATAGGATTGACTGTATATGGGTTCCAAAATTTTTGAAATGTTTTATTAAAGTCTCTCTAACTTTTCAAAAGTTTTATCAGCATCTCTCCAACTTTTCAAAAGTCCAAAACTTTTGAAAAGTGCCAAAATAGAGCAAGCCTACTTTTGAAAAGCTGAAGCTCGCTATCAACAATTCAACAAATAAACACATCATCAATTAAACACATCAACAAATAAACATGCAATAATACCGAGAGAAGAATAAAAAAGGGTCTGCTTTGTAGGCAGACCCTTGTGAATCAAAATTTAAACAAATTTTTTGCGACGCTTAGTGTGCAAACAGAATTTCTCTGTATTTGGGCAATGGCCATAACTCGTCGTCTACAACACGCTCCAGTTTGTCTATATGGTATCTAATTTCTTCGAAATATGGTTTTACTTGATGTGCGTAAGCGGCCACTTTCTCTTCGCATTCGGGCAATTCGTTTGCATTTTTACGTGCCATGCGCATGGCTTCAGATTGAAATTTAATCTGAGAGATATGGTTCGAAATTTCTTTGATGAGTTCCAGGCGTGCACTTGCCAAGTCTTTAAATTCTTGTTCGCTGAAAATCTCCTTCATACCTTTTACGTTTTCGATGAGCAGCGTTTGGTATTTTATGGCCGTAGGCACAATATGGTTTATGGCTAAATCGGCTAAAACACGCGATTCTATTTGTAGTTTTTTCTTGTATTTTTCAATACGTACTTCGTAGCGTGCATGCATTTCGCGTGGCGAGAGCACACTCATTTCTTCGAAAAGTTTTACGTATTTTTCGGCTTTGTAAGATTTTAATGCGTCCGGAACATCAGTAATATTGGTTAATCCCCTTCTTTCGGCTTCCTCTTTCCATTCCTGGCTGTAGCCGTTGCCTTCAAAACGAACAGCTTTTGATTCGATAATATATTTACGCAGAACTTGCAAAATAGCCTCGTCTTTTTTTACTCCTGTGCTGCTCAGTTCTTCAACTTCCAGATTAAAATCTTTGAGTTGTTTGGCCACAGCAGTATTAAGGGCAATCATTGGTGATGCTGAGTTTCCGGATGCTCCTACGGCTCTAAATTCAAAGCGGTTTCCTGTAAATGCAAAGGGCGAAGTACGGTTTCTGTCGGTATTATCGAGCAAAATCTCAGGTATCTTACCAATATCCAATTTAAGCGCTGTTTTTTCATCGGGAGTCATTGGTTTTTCCGAAACTCGTTTTTCCAAATCGTCGAGCATGGCACTAAGTTGTCTGCCTAAAAATACCGAGATAATGGCCGGGGGCGCTTCGTGGGCACCTAAGCGGTATTCGTTTCCTGCTGATACAATGCTGGCTCTGAGTAAATCGGCATTTATGTGTACTGCTTTTACTGTGTTTACAAGGAAGGTAAGAAATTGCATGTTGGTTTTAGGTTTGTTTCCCGGTTTAAGTAAATTAACGCCTGTGTCGGTGGCCATAGACCAGTTGTTGTGTTTGGCCGAGCCGTTTACTCCTTTAAAGGGTTTTTCGTGGAAGAGGACCCTGAATTTGTGTTTTCTTCCTACTCTGCGCATTACATCCATCACCAATAGGTTATGGTCGTTGGCAAGGTTTGCTTCTTCGAATACGGGAGCACATTCAAATTGATTTGGGGCTACTTCGTTATGGCGGGTTTTTACCGGAATACCTAGTTTAAAGGCTTCAATTTCGAATTCGCGCATAAATTCGTTTACACGCTCGGGAATAGAGCCAAAATAATGGTCTTCTAGTTGTTGATCTTTGGCAGAGGCGTGTCCCATGAGTGTTCTGTCGGTTAGCATAAGGTCCGGACGTGCTTTATAGATGGCTTCGTCAATCAGAAAATACTCTTGTTCCCAGCCAAGGGTGGCAATTACTTTTTTTACATCCTTGTCGAAAAGCTGACATGTTTCTGTGGCAGCTTTATCGAGTGCCGCTAATGAGCGGAGTAGTGGTGTTTTATAGTCGAGTGCTTCGCCGGTATAAGAAATAAATATGGTGGGTATGCACAATGTTTTGCCAACGATAAAAGCAGGAGATGATGGGTCCCATGCAGTGTAGCCGCGTGCTTCGAAGGTGTTTCTTATGCCTCCGCTGGGTAAGGATGATGCATCGGGCTCTTGTTGAACCAATTTGTCGCCGTCGAAATTTTCGAATTTATCGCCTGTGGGGCTTACATCTAAGAAGGCATCGTGTTTTTCGGCGGTTGTATCTGTAAGTGGGTGAAACCAGTGTGTATAATGAGTTGCGCCTCTTTCAATAGCCCATGCTTTCATGCCTGCCGCTACTTGGTCGGCTATTTTTCTGTCGATGTGTGTGCTGGTTTCGATGGCATCTGTTATCTTCTCGAATATCTCTTTCGATAGATATTTCTGCATTTTGGGTTTATCGAATACATTGATGCCATAATAATCCGACGGTCTTTCTTTGGGTGCCGCCACTTCTATAACCTCTCTGGAGAATTGCTCTTCTAATGCTTTAAATCTAAAAAGCGCCATGGTATCATTTTTTAAATGGTTGATGACGCAAAAGTATAAATATTTTTGAGATTGGTGTATGTTTTTTGGGGGTATTATTTAGAATTTTACAAAAATATTATCAACTGGATTTAAAAATAGGGGCATAGCCCCCATTTTGTATTATTCGCAAACTATATCGGCACCCGCAGTGTTCCAGCAGTGCCATAGATTATCTCCATAGGAGTTTGGTGCCTGAATTCTGCCGTTTTTTTGGTCTTTATTCCATTCAATCAGGGCATAATTGTTTACTTCTACCCCAACAATATTGTAATACCTGTTGTAGGCCTCGTTAATTTTTGCTCCGTAAATAATATACGAGCCCTCGGCCTGATTTCCTTCGAGCACATTTTCGTATTTCATGTAGCCAATCGTATTCTCTATATTTTTTTCCCAATGGATATCTAAATATGCCCTTGGGTCTTCCGGACTGCTATATAATGTCCAGCTGCCTTTGGTTTGGTCAACATCCGATTCTCCGGTAAACCAAACAAAATTACTATATCCGTTTTCTTGCGAAATGCGCATTTCCCATATTATTTTACCATTTTCGTAGATGGCATGCAGTTCCGATGTATAATCAACAAACAATATGCTAGTGGTGTAGCTCCACATCCAATGATTGGGTTCTACTTCTTGCACCTTTTGTGCTATTGTGCCTTTGAATGCTGCTACCGGTATGGCCATGTGATAAATAATAATGGTTTGCCATATACCTACGTAGCCTACTGCTGTAGCCTTGTTAATATAAGTAGTAGTGCCGGATTTGCCATTGCCGAAATCCTTAAAATTCATCACAAAACTTTCTTCCGATGGGGCTGCTGGGGTGTCTATGTCCGATTTGTTTTTATCGCACGATAAAAGGCTTAGGCCAAATATCAGACTTAAGATTGTTAGTGTATAAAAAAGATTCTTTTTCATTGGTTTCTGTATTTTACTGTTTAGTTATAAGACAATTATAGCCTGCTAAAGGTTGCTTGGTGACGAAAGTTTTATTGGTGCTTATCAATTGATGGTTCTATTTTTAGAAACCTTATTGTATTATAAAATAGGGGATTAAACTTGCTTTGCGTGGTGGGTGTTTAAGGCTACTAGCTGCAAAATATTATTCATGCACTCATTTAAGTTCCGTTTAGAGCATGTTTAGGGCAGTTAAAAGCCAAAAATAAATCAACGAATCACGAATCAGCAAATCACTATTCACTAATCACTAAAGCAAGCTTATGAATTGCTATTTTTTCTCGGTTTTTTTGTTTAGATAAAGCACGTAGTCTCTGTATCTAATTTCGTTGTTGTATTTAAGCCAATGCATTTTGCCGATTTCACTATAACTTACAATAGTCTGATAAATTTCTTCGGCGGCAGATTTTCTTTTTTCGCTCATTTTTTTCTGTCGGCTTTGCAATTTCTTTAGGTCGAATACCGCTTCTTCCATTTTGTTTAGCAGGTCTTTAACCATTAGGTAGTCCTTTTTAGTAAATCCAAACTCCATAAGTAATTCTGCGTTATTCTCCGCAAAATGGAGATATTTTTGGGTAGCATCAATAAGACCTTGTTCAGTTAGTGTGGAAATTGTTTTAACTCTCAGATCATTATATTTTTCTGAGAATTTTCCAAAAGCCAATTGTGCTCTAAGCTGAATTTGACGTAGTTGCTCTTTTAGCTTCGATATTATTTCTTTTTTGCGCTTGGTAATTAATCTTTGTCCAAGAACAAGTTCCTTATTTTCAGGTATCTTTGTAAAATCATCTAATTTTTGTTTAAAGGCAAATTTGTGTTGTTCCTTTATTCCGTATTGCTCAAAAATATTGGCATCTCTCTCAAGAAATATCAGTAATCTCTCAGATAAAATGATAAGCTGTGAGTGCGGGAAACGTAAATTACTGTTTTGTTTATTTTTGTTCATGGGGCAAAGTTTATTTTGTTGTATTGCAAAAATTATATAAGCTAATTTTCATTTGCAAATATATAATAGTTTTTTAGATTTACTCACCATTAGTATAAAAAATATCAGCATTAAAATATATATTCTCAAATTTTCTCAAGAAGAGACTCCTTTTTAACAGCTTTTGTCAAAATTTAATGTAGCTTAAGTAAAATACGCTACTATCTTGATAAAAATTAGTATATTTGCATAAAAAGAATATGGGGTTGCCACGATTGTTCAAATTGCCTGAATATAACCGTTTCGATTATCATCCAAGATATTTTGATCCGCAAAAGGAAGCCTTGGAGAAACGAAAATCAATTATTGATAAAGAAATCGAATTAGAAAAACAGGGTAAATCTGAGTTTCTAAAAAGCGTATTTAAACGTGATGGTTTCTTTTACAGACGAGCCAAAACCGAAAAACAGTCGAATATCCGTTTGGTAATCATTATGGGTATTTTGTTTTTGGTCGCCTATTTCTTATTGTATTACTAAGGATTTGCTATGGCCGATATTATTCATCTGCTCCCCGAATCATTATCCAATCAGATTGCTGCCGGCGAGGTAATACAGCGCCCGGCGAGTGTGGTAAAAGAACTGCTCGAAAATGCCATTGATGCCGGTGCCGACGAGATAAAACTGATTGTAAAAGATGCCGGACGCACATTGGTGCAGGTTATTGATAATGGCTCAGGAATGTCGGAGACCGATGCCCGCATGGCTTTTGAGAGGCATGCCACTTCTAAAATTAGTAAATCCGACGATTTGTTTGCCATTCGTACACGTGGATTTAGGGGCGAAGCTTTGGCGGCCATTGCTGCTGTGGCCAATGTGGAACTAAAAACACGTTTGCATACGCAGGAGTTGGGAACTCATATTATTATTGCTGCTTCGGAAGTAAAAGTACAAGAAACAGTGCAAATTCCGGTTGGTTCTAATTTTATTGTTCGCGATTTGTTTTACAATGTGCCTGCCCGAAGAAAGTTTCTCAAATCTAATCAAACCGAAATCCGGCATATTATCACCGAACTACAACGCGTGGCGCTGGTAAACCAGGATATTCAATTCTCTTTTTTTAGTAACGAAGAGCTTGTTTACGCCTGGCAAAAAGCTCATTTAAAACAACGAATCTCGCAAGTTATTAAGAACAACGCTACACAAGAACTTATTCCCATTGAAATAAATACCGAAATTGTAAAAATCGGCGGCTTTATTACCAAGCCCGAATATGCCAAAAAAAGCGCTGTTGAGCAATTCTTTTTCGCAAACGGACGGTTTATGCGCCATCCGTATTTTCATAAGGCGGTGCAAATGGCCTACGAAAATCTGGTGAGCGCCGATGCTCAGATTGCTTATTATATATATTTCGAACTAAATCCGGCCGAAATTGATGTAAATATTCACCCAACAAAAACCGAAATAAAATTCTCCGAGGCAAAGGCTATCTTTCAGATACTGCATGTATCGGTAAAAGAGGCCTTAGGAAAATATAATATAACGCCCAGTATCGATTTCGATCAGGAGGGAAATTGGGGTATTCATTCGCCAAAAGAAAATAAAGCTTTTATTATGCCCGAAGTGGATTACGATCCATCTTTTAACCCTTTTGAAAATCATAGCTTTAGTAAAAAACAGCAGGGAATGCAGCAGAAAAATGTTCATCACCAAGATTGGGAGAAACTTTTCGATGGATTTGAGCAAAACAAACAGCAGAATGTCGAAGGAATGCAGGAGCAGGTGCTTAGTTCTAAATTGTTTAGTGATGAAGATGAAGAGTGGTCTGTGGGTAGTAAAACCTTTTTTCAGTTCAAGAAGGATTATTTTATTACCAGTGTTAAATCGGGTCTGATGCTTATTCATCGCAGAAGGGCTTTCGAAAGGGTATTGTTCGATGATTATTTTCGCGATTTGGAAGCTAACAAAATGAGTAGCCAGCAATTGCTCTACCCCGAAGAAATAGAGATGGGTAATAAAGAAATTTTGTTGCTGGAGAAACATGCATTAGTGCTCGAAAAGATTGGCTTTGATTGTAGTTTTACTCCCAACAGGCTTTATATAAATGGACTGCCTCCTGGAATTGGCGTTTCGGATATTCCTTTTTTGATTGATGAATTGTTTGTTGCTCTGGAAAATGGTTTAGAGCATTTGGCCGAAATTGTTAATAAAAGAATGGCCGAAGCATTAGCTAAGGCAGGTACTTTTGGCAAAGCTAAAGTAATGACCGAATTGGAAATGGAAGATTTGGCTGCCAAACTTTTTGCCACTTCATCGCCCAATTTTACCAACGATGGAAAAAAAATTCTTCATGTAATTAAACTGGAAGATTTAAAAAATATCTTTAAATAAATTTATTGTATGTTCGGAAATATACCACCGGTTGTTAAAAACCTTTTGATACTAAATATTGGCGTGTTTGCCCTTAGTTTGGTTTTATATTATTCTATTAATCTTGATTTAACCGATTATCTCGGCTTGTTTTTCTTTAAATCTGAGTATTTCAGACCTTACGAGTATGTAACCTACATGTTTATGCATTCCTTTGTTAGTCCTTCGGGGGGAATCGAAATATTTCACTTGCTTTTTAATATGTTTGCTTTGTATATGTTTGGCCGCATTTTGGAACAAGCATGGGGGCCTACTCGTTTTTTTGTTTATTATATAATTACCGGTTTGGGAGCTGCAATTACCCATACTTTTGTACAGTGGATTCAATACAGCGAGATGCATCAAGCGCTTCTATTGTTTCAGAATAATCCAAATCCCGAATCTTTTGAGTTGTTTGTTAAGGGCTATTTGCCCCAAAGCTATAAACATTTGTTTGAGTTTATTGACCAATGGACAAAAATGCCTAACTCCACACAATTTATCGAGCAGGCAAATGTTTATGCCGATCAAATTTTTAACTTGCATCTCAATGTGCCTGTTGTGGGGGCATCGGGTGCTGTTTTTGGCATTCTGCTTGCTTTTGGTATGATGTTTCCAAATGCCCGATTAATGCTTTTGTTTCCGCCAATTCCTTTAAAAGCTAAATATTTTGTGATTATTTTTGGTGCTATGGAATTGTTTTTTGGCATTAGCGGTGCACAAGACAATGTGGCGCATTTTGCCCACTTGGGCGGTATGCTTTTTGGTATTATTGTGTTACTTATTTGGCGTGTAAAACCTACAGACCATTTTTAAATTGACTTTATTATGGATATTTGGAATGATATAAAAAAAACCTATCAATCGGGTGGAATTCTTATTCAGCTTATTATTATTAATGTGGCTGTGTTTTTTACCGTAAATTTTATCGATATTCTTGTTTTGGTGATTACTTCTTCTGCTTCGGGCTTTCCGTTTTCTATTGTAAACTGGCTGGCTGTGCCTTCCGATTTATTGTCGCTGCTTCTTAAACCATGGACGCTTGTTACTTATATGTTTTTGCATAAGGATTTTATGCATATTCTTTTTAATATGCTTTGGCTGTATTGGTTTGGAAAATTGTTTGTTTATTTTATCGGAAACAAACAAATGCTTGCCGTTTATGTTTATGGCGGACTTGCAGGTGCTTTGGCTTTTATTATCATTATAAATGTGTTTCCGCTTTTTGGCGCTTTTCAGGGTTTACCAATGCTTGGGGCTTCGGCTGCCGTAATGGCCGTGGTTATGGCTGTGGCATTTTATCAACCCGATTACAAAATTAATTTGATGTTTATTGGGCCTGTGAAATTGCAGTATGTGGCCATTATTACCATTGCACTCGATTTAATGTATGTTTTTAGCAGCAATGCCGGCGGACATATTGCGCATCTTGGTGGAGCTATTTTGGGCTATTTCTACATCAAAAACTACCGAAAAGGGGTAGATTGGTCTAAGGGATTTAACATCGCAATGCAAAAGATAATCTCTTTTGTGAAACCTGCTACCAAAATGAAAGTAGTTTACAAAAAAGGTTCTGCGCCTGCCAGCGATTTAGAATGGAATAAACATAAAAGAGACGATGAAGCCAAACTCGATAGAATTTTGGATAAGATATCTAAACACGGTTATGGAAGCCTTACCGTTGAAGAAAAAGAATTTCTGTTTAAGCAGGGTAAGAAATAGAACACTTTATTGATTATTTGGATTATTTGGTTTGAAACGATTTTTAAGGTATATAGCTTTTTCTTTCGGATATATTGTCAGCGGATTGCTACTATTGTCGGTTTTGGCTGTATACATTAGTCCGTCGAGTATTCCTTTTCTGGCCGTAATTTCTTTGGCCGCACCGCTCATTTTTTTGCTTGCACTATTTATTTTTATATTGATTATAAAGCGTAAGCATAAATTCTTTTTCTGGTTTGTTGTTTTTTCTTTAGTAAGCTATATCCCTGTATTCTTTCATTTCTTTTCGTTCAGCTTTTCGCAAAAAGAACTTTCGGAAAACGATTTTGCGGTTCTATCTTATAATGTGCGGCAGTTCGACCATTACAACTGGATAGAGGAGGAGGGTACTAGTACCAAGCTTTTTCAGTTCTTACGAACTTATGGCACCGAGATAATGTGTTTGCAGGATTTTTACCAGTCGCCTGCCCGAAACTTTAATGCCATCGATTCATTGCTTGCCTCCGGAAAATGGACAGATTACATGTATTCTCCTTATCTGAAAGATACCGGTTTGGTAAATTCAGGCCTTGCCATTTTTTCTGCATTCCCCATCTTGAAAAGCGAATTGTTGAGTTTCCGAAATTCTTCGAACAAGGCTATTTATGCCGATGTGCTTGTAAACGAAGATACTTTGCGTATTTATAATCTTCACCTGGAGTCAATAAATATTGATGGGGCCGAATATGATATCGTGCAAGGAAAGGTAAATCCGAATAAAGGTGGTTTTGACAAATTGGGGCGTATTTACCAAAAATTAATCCTGGCCTTTTTTAAGCGGAGTTTTCAGGCAGAACAAATCATTCTGCATGTAAAAAAATCGCCCTATCCGGTTGTGGTGGCCGGAGATTTAAACGATACCCCCGGTTCTTATACCTATTTTCTTTTTCGTGAATATTTAAACGATAGTTTCCTGGATGCCGGAATGGGCTTGGGCAAAACGTATATCAGCAATTGGCCTTGGTTGCGCATTGACTATATTTTTTATTCTGATGAATTACAGGTTGATAAGTTTAATATTTGTAGGAAGAAGCTCTCCGACCATTATCCTTTGCAGGCCATTTTCAGTATAAAGGCCAAGGAATAATTACTGCTGAAAATCACATTTTCGGATGCAATAATTCTTTTATCTTAGCTGCCAAAATATAAAAACTATGGAACGTATTTTAGTGATTGGCGCTGCCGGTCAGATAGGCTCGGAACTTACCTTGGCGCTCAGAAAAGTATACGGTAACGAAAACGTTTTCGCCACCGATTTGCGCATCGGCCCTAAGGATTTAACCGAAACAGGCCCTTTTCATATTCTGGATGTAATGGACGATAAACGCTTGATTCATTTTGTGATTCGTCATAAAATTACACAAATCTATCATCTGGCGGCTGTTTTGTCGGGAAATGCCGAGAAGCTGCCTTTGCAGGCTTGGCATATCAATATGGCCAGTTTGCTCAACATTCTCGATTTGGCTAAAGAGGTAGAAGATATTCATAAAGTATTCTGGCCTAGCTCTATTGCCGTTTTCGGACCATCTACACCTAAAGTTAATACTCCGCAACTTACCATTATGGAGCCATCTACGGTATATGGCATTTCTAAGCTTGCGGGTGAGCGCTGGGTGGAATACTATAATCACAAATATAATCTGGATATTCGTAGTATTCGCTATCCCGGTCTTATTAGCTACAAAACAGAAGCTGGTGGCGGTACTACAGACTATGCCGTGGAAATCTTCTATGAGGCTGTGCGCAATGGTGCTTACGAATCGTTTATTAAACAAGGTACCGAAATGCCCATGATGTATATGGAAGATGCCATTGATGCAACGCTTAAGCTCATGGATAGCCCCAAAGAAAACCTCAGCATTTCTTCGGCTTATAATCTTGCCGGGATAAGTTTTACTCCTGAACAACTGGCCGCAGAGATTAAAAAGCATTTACCGGATTTTAAAATTTCGTACAAACCCGATTTTCGTCAGCAAATTGCCGAATCGTGGCCGCAAAGCATCGATGCTTCTGTGGCTAAAAACGATTGGGGACTGAATGTGAAATTTGACCTCGCCAAAATGACTGAGGTTATGCTTTCCGAAATAACCAAAAAAATTAAAGGATAAGCCATCGCATTCATCTGATAATAGACAATACCTTAAGTTTACATGTTTTATGGCCTTTTGGTATTGTCTATTTTATTTTTTTAGTTTGTATAGCTTAAAATGTAATCGGCGAATGTGTGGTTTTCTTTTATTTCTATCTTGATATAATACTTTCCAACAGGCAGTTTCTTTAAATTAATTTCTGATTGCCCATTTTTACTGATGTTTTTTGTGCTGATAATTTCATTATTACTATTGAATATTGTTACTTCCATGTTGGGAAAAACGCTTACTCCTTGCATGAATTTGATGTTCATGTCGTTTTTTAGATGCGTATAAATGCTTATTTCTACCCAGTCGGTTTTGTCTTTTCCCACTTTTTTACCCGAACCTTTGAAAATACTGTGAAAACTGTGGTATTGCGTTTCGTCTTCCTTGAGCACAGATGCCATTGCTTTGGCATTATCAGGTTCAAAATTGTCGAAATTAAACTGAATATTGGCCGCCTGACCGTTTTTTTCGGTTTGCCAGTATGGCGCAAATCTATTTCTTTCGGCTGTATAGAGCATTAGTGCAACCTGGCCTGCTGTAAATTCGTTTCTGCATTTTCGGTAAGCCGGGTAACTCATTATATTATTTACCTTTGGCACATACTTTTCACCCCAGTTATCCTCAAAATCGCCGGTATACTCACATTCTTTGTTTACTGATTTTAGCAAATCGGGTTCGGCAGGTGTGTCGCAAAGTTTATCGCCGCTAGTTTCGCAAATAAGACCTTTGCGTGTAAGGCATCCTTTATATTTTCGGGTGCGGCTTACTGCCTCTTGATGGCATTTGTTGCCTTTGAAATATCGGTGCGGATGCAACAGTCCAAAATAGTGCCCAATTTCGTGCGTTAGCGAAGTGCGGGTGCTGCCTTTTTTCACCAATACGCTTCTGCTTAGTTGGTTAAAAGTACCACTTACGGTTCCTCCAGCCTTTTTTATATTACCGGCAAAATGCACATTTATGGCTCCCTTATCTTTGTGAATAAAAGATTGCCAGGGAGCTTCCCAGAAGTAACCCAGTTTATAATGCCTGTTTTTTTGTCTATATTCAACATCCTGCAAGTAGTACCTAAAACCTGTTTTGTTGGCAATATTGAAATAATTCAAATCTTTTATAAAAACACCTATTTCTTCATCGGAAATATTGCCACTACCGTCTCTGTGTGTATAAATCCATAATTTTACAGGTACCCTATATTTAATGAATGATGCCGAATCGGATGTAAAAAAGTTTTGTGTGGTCAGATAGTTGTAAACAAACTCGTCGCTACCTAAAAAATGACGTGTTTTTGTTCGAAAAACCAATTCTCTTGCGGTGCAAAATTCTTCGGCATCGTTGGTAAATTGAGCAAATGCAACTAAGGGTAGTAGCAATACGAGTAGGAGTATGTTTCGTTTTTTCATTTTTGTTTATTTTGTATGGGGATAATTTTCCCATCTGCGGTTTTTATTTTATTGATTAATATACAAGCTATTATTACCTTATTCTATAATAAGATAAGCTAATTTTTTGGGGATATGCAATACTACATTTTCGGAATCGTATCTAGGGGCAGGTCCTGAGCCTTCATGATTTTAGATTCTATTCTGAATTTTTTAAGTTTTGCCGGAAATTCAAACATTCGTCTTGGTAAAGCAAAAAAACCGATATTGATTCTTTGCGAGGCAATTAATCCAAGTTTTAAATCTTCACGACTTTTTACATGCGCTGCAATATCAATACTGTAGTTCCATGGAACACCAGCTTCATCCAAAAAAATAATTTCTACAATGGCATATTCATCATCCTGAAGTATATAAGCTTCGGTAACTTCGAATAATACCGTAGTTTTGATTTCGCTTAAGGTGTCGCCAATGGTGTAGGTGCTAACTTCAATGCTATCCGTGGCCACAAGTAGTTTGCCCGATAAGGCTCCGCTAACCTGTTTTGTTTCGGGGTATAATGTATAGCTGTCGGAACTGCTGATGTAGGCAATCCAAAGCACGAAAAAAACCATTACAGTCCAGAAACTTACTTGTTTAATGATGATGCTACGGCGAATTTCTGCGCTGATTTTAGTGATTTCGTTTTTTAAGACCTGCAGTCTTGCGGCCAAGTCTTTGTTTTTTTCAGCGTGTATATTCAGCAATTCAATGTTGCGTTCAACAATGCCTTTAATTTTATGGTAATAAGATTTGTCGAGTCTTTTCTTTGGTTTGCGCCAGAATATCAAAATCAAACCAAAGGTAAAAATAGCGAAGATAATTCGAAAGGCATCTTTTATTCCTTCTCCAATGCTGGGTTTGTGCATGTCGTTGAGCGCATTCAGATTGTCGTTTACAATATCGAGCGATTCCTGAATATCTGATGCACTCTCTGTTTTAACTTGTTTTACATACTCCGGATTATGATAACCGCAATAATCACAATTATTGTCTTTGTTTAGCGGTGCGCTGCATTGAGGACATTTTGACATAATTCTTTTTTATCAAATATACATTTTTTTTTAATGCGAATCAAGGTTTCTAACGCAATAAGCAACTATTTTCACAGCAGTTTTTAGCCATGATATTTCCTTATTCCGGATGTTTATATGTAGATCATTTTTTTTGTCATTCCGCCACCTATCACCAAATTGGTTCCGTTGATAAAATTATTTTCGGGAGCACTCAAAAATATGCAGGCAGCGGCAATATCGTTTGGCTTACCAACTCTTTGCGAAAAATGTTGTAAATGCTCTTCCTCGCTTAGCTTTTCGTAATTCTGTGTTTCTATCCATCCGGGGCTGATACAATTTACTTGTATCCCATAAGCTGATAATGATGCCGCCAAAGCATGGGTTAGGGCTATTATTCCACCCTTACCGGCAGCGTAGGCCTCTGCGCCCTGCTCCGACATCAGGCCTCATGTGGATGCTATATTGATGATGCTTCCCTAGTGCTTCGTTTTCATTAACTTAGCGGCTTCGCGGGCGCACAGAAATTGTGCGCGAAGCTTGGTATTAAGAATTTTATCCCATTCTTCAACGCTTAATTCCATTGGCGATTTCCATACCGAAAGGCCTGCATTGTTTATGAGCACGTCGAGATGGCCGTATTGCTTGCTTATATGTGCAAACATTTGTTCTATTTCTTCGGGTTTACTTACATCGCAATAATAATATGCTGCATTTAAGTTTTTTGCTTTTAATTCAGTAGCATGCTGTATTCCTTGTTCCCGATTCAAGTCTGCAATAATTACATGTGCAAACTCTTGGGCGTAGGCATCGGCTATTGCTTTGCCAATGCCCTGAGCTCCTCCGGTTACTAATACATTTTTATGCTTAAATGCATTCATTTATTATTCATGAGTTCAGTCTAAAAAGATTGAAAAAATGATTATACCCCTGCCAGCGTT